>NZ_JBFAXU010000018.1:0-190080 GCF_040680975.1 Streptomyces sp. NPDC051921 | reverse complement strand
CCACGGGCGCGCCGACGACCAGGTGAAGATCCGCGGCTTCCGCGTGGAGCCCGGCGAGATCCAGAACGTCCTCGCGACCCACCCGGCCGTCGGCCAGGCCGCCGTCGTCGTCCGCGAGGACGCCCCCGGCGACAAGCGCCTCGTCGCCTACGTCGTCCCCGCCGACCCGGCGGTCACGCCCGACTCCGGTGAACTGCGCGCCCACCTCGCCGACCGGCTGCCGGAGTACATGGTTCCCGCCGGCTACGTGGCCCTCGACGCCTTCCCGCTCACCCCGACCGGCAAGCTCGACCGGCGTGCCCTGCCCGCCCCGGCGTACGAGTCCCGGGAGGGCGGCCGCGCCCCGCGCAGCGAGCGCGAGGAGAAGCTGTGCGGTCTGTTCGCCGAGATCCTCGGCCGCGAGAGCGTCACCATCGACGACAACTTCTTCGACCTCGGCGGCCACTCGCTGCTCGTCACCCGTCTGATCAGCCGGGTCCGGTCCGTCATCGGCGCCGAGCTGACCATCAAGGCCGTCTTCGAGTCACCGACCGTCGCGGGCCTCGCCGACCAGCTGACCACCGCCCCCAAGGCCCGCCCCATGCTCCGGGCGCGCAGGAGGGAAGGCTCCTCGTGATACCCCTGTCCTTCGCCCAGCGCCGCCTGTGGTTCTTCGAACAGGCCCACGGCTCGACCGCCGCGTACAACCTGCCGTTCGCGCTCCGGCTGCGCGGCACGCTCGACCAGGACGCCCTGCGCGCCGCGCTCGGCGACGTGGTCGGCCGGCACGAGGCCCTGCGCACCCTGTGCCTCGCCGTGGACGACGAGCCGTACCAGCGCATCCTCGACGCCGGGGAGCGCGAAGTGCCCTGGCACGTCTCGCACTGTGCCGAGGAGGACCTGGCCGGGGCGCTCGCCAACGGCCCGGTCGGCTTCGACCTCGCCCACGAACTCCCCGTACGCGCACACCTGTTCGTGACCGCGCCCGACGATCACACGCTGCTCCTCGTGATGCACCACATCGCGACCGACGGCTGGTCCCTCGGCCCCCTGGTGCGCGACCTGGCCGCCGCCTACGAGGCCCGCCTCGCAGGCCGCGCGCCCGACTGGGAGCCGCTGCCCGTGCAGTACTCCGACTACACGCTCTGGCAGCAGGACCTGCTCGGCGATCCCGACGACCCGGACAGCCTGTTCGCCCGCCAGCTCCGGCACTGGACGGCGACGCTGACCGGGCTGCCCGAGGAGTCGGCGCTGCCCTCCGACCGGGCCAGGCCGGCGCAGCCTTCGCACCGCGGCGGCGCGACCGCCCTGACGACCGGCCCCGCACTGCACCACCGGCTGCTGGCGCTCGCCCGCGAGGAGCAGGCCACCGTGTTCATGGTGGTGCACGCCGCGCTGGCCGCGCTCGTGCACCGGCTCGGCGCGGGCCCCGACGTGGTGATCGGCACCGCGACCGCGGGCCGCACCGACGACGCGCTCGACGACCTCGTCGGCTTCTTCGTCAACACCCTCGCCCTGCGGACGGACCTCTCCGGAGACCCCACGTTCCGTGAACTCCTCGCCCGCGTGCGGGAGGTGGACCTGGACGCGTTCGCCCACGCGGACATGCCCTTCGAGCGCCTCGTCGAGGAGCTGAACCCGCCGCGCTCCCTGACCCGCCACCCGCTCTTCCAGATCATGCTCCTCGTCCAGCAGGCGAAGTCCGGCGAGGCCCTGAGCCTGCCCGGCCTGACCGTCGCACCGATGGGCGCCGGCACGAAGACGGCGAAGTCCTTCGACCTGACCATCGCCATCGGCGACACCTACGCCGCCGACGGAGCCCCGGCCGGCCTCAGCCTCAACGTCGACTTCGCGGTCGACCTCTTCGACATGGCCACGGTCGACACCCTCATCGAGCGCCTCGTACGACTCCTCGACGCGGCCCTCACCAGCCCCGACGTCCCGATCGGCAAGCTCGGACTCCTCTCCGACGCCGAACTCGCCACCCTGCCGAAGCGGTGCACCGGCCCCGCCCTCGACGTGCCGTCCGGCACCCGCGTCCCGGACGCGATCGCGGACCACGCCCGCCGCCGCCCGCGGGCCACGGCCCTGACGTACGGCACCGAGCGCCTCACCTACGCGGAGCTCGACGGACGCGCCAACCAGCTCGCGCACCATCTGGTGGACGCGGGCGTGCGCCCGGGCGACCTGGTCGGCGTGTGCCTCGGCCGGGGCACCGACATGATCGTCGCGCTGCTCGGCATCCACCGCGCGGGCGCCGCGTACGTCCCCCTCGACGCGAGCTATCCCGCCGAGCGGCTCGCCTTCCTCATCGAGGACTCGCGGGCCACCGCCATCGTCACCGGCGGCGCCCAGCGGGTCCTCGTCCCGGACGCCGCAGCGGTCCTCGTCGACCTCGACGCCGAGGCCGCGACCCTGGCCGCCCGGCCCGTCACGGCGCCCGGGGCCGCCGTCGCGGACGGCGACGCCGCGTACGTCATCTACACCTCCGGCTCCACCGGCCGCCCCAAGGGCGTCGTCGTCGAGCACCGCAACCTCGCCGACCTGTGCGTGTGGATGACGCGGGAGTACGCGCTCACCCCCGGCGACCGGGTCAGCCAGGTGGCCACCCAGGGCTTCGACGCCTCCGTGATCGAGATCTGGCCCGCCCTGTTCGCCGGCGCCGCTCTGTGCGTCGCCGAGCAGGAGGTCCTGGACGACGCCGAGGCCCTGGTCGACTGGGTCGCCGACACGGGCGTCACCTTCTGCCTGCTGCCCACCCCGCGCGTCGACCTCGTCCTCGACGACCTCACCGAACGTGCCCCGGCCCTGCGCTTCGTCTACTGCGGCGGCGACGTGCTGCGCAACCGGCCCCGCCCCGGCGCGTCCTTCGTCTTCACCAACATGTACGGCCCCACCGAGTGCACCGTCGCCGCCACGGCCGGTGCCGTGGCACCTCAGGGCGGCCCCGGCGCCGAGGGACTGCCGGACATCGGCGGCCCGACCGCCAACACCCGCTGCCACGTGCTCGACGACTGGCTGAAGCCCGTCCCGGACGGCGTGCAGGGCGAGCTCTACCTCGCCGGCGCCGGCGTGGCCCGCGGCTACCTGCGCCGACCGGACCTGACCGCGAGCCGCTTCGTCGCCGACCCCTACGGACCGCCCGGCGCCCGCATGTACCGCACCGGCGACGCCGTGCGCCGACTGCCCGACGGGCGCCTCGTCTTCGCCGGCCGCACCGACCAGCAGGTCAAGCTGCGCGGCCTGCGCATCGAGACCGGCGAGATCGAGTCCGTGCTCGCCCGCCACCCGGACGTCGGCGCGGCCGTCGTCCGGGTGGGCAGGGGCCCCGGGGGAGCGGAGGCCCTGATCGCCCACGCGATCCCGGCCGGGGACACCCGACCGGACCCGGCCGCGCTGCGCGCGTTCGCCGCCGGGTGGCTCCCCGACTACATGGTCCCCGCCCACGTGGTCGTCCTGGACGCCTTCCCGCTCACCCCCAACGGCAAGATCGACCTGCGGCGGCTGCCGGCCCCCGAGGCCGGACCCCGCGGCCAGGACGCCCGGCCCGCGTCCCGCCCCCCACGCACCGAGCGCGAACACCTCCTGTGCGGGATCTTCGCCGACGTCCTGCGCGTCGAGCGCGTCGGCATCGACGACGGCTTCTTCGACCTGGGCGGCCACTCGCTCCTCGCCACCCGCCTGATCAGCCGGATCCGGGCCGCGTTCGGCGTGCGCTTCGGCCTCAGGACCCTGTTCGAGACGCCGACCGTGGCCGGCCTCGCCGCCCGCCTCGACGCCCCGGACACCGCCGAGGCACAGGGCGTGCTGCTGCCGCTGCGGTCCACCGGCAGCCTGCCGCCGCTGTTCTGCGTCCACCCCTCCGCCGGCGTCGGCTCCGTCTACTCCGGACTGCTCACCGCGCTCGGCCCCGACCAGCCCGTCCACGGCCTCCAGGCCCGCGCGCTGACCGAACCGGACGCGGCACCCGACTCCGTACGGGCCATGGCCGCCGACTACCTCGCCGAGATCCGCGCCGTACAGCCCGAAGGGCCGTACCACCTGCTCGGCTGGTCCTTCGGCGCGGGCGTCGCCCACGAGATGGGCGTCCAACTCCAGGCCCGGGGCGAGGAGGTGGCCCTGCTCGCCATGCTCGACGGCTATCCACCGGACCCCACCTGGGACCGCGTCTGGCGGGCCGACGCCCCCGAGACGCTGGCCGCGCTGCTGCTCAACCTCGGCTACGACACGGCACCGTGGGGCGCCGGCGGACCGTCGTACGCCGCGTACGAGAAGGCCGTACGGGACGTCCACGGGCCGCTCGGCGGACTGCCCGCGGACATCGCCGCCGCCCTCCCGGGCGCCTTCGCCGCCAACCTCAGCCTGCTGCCCGACTTCACCCCCGGCGTCTTCGACGGCGACGTCCTCTACTTCCACGCCACCGCCGACAAGCACGCGCACTCCCCCCGGCCGGAGGCCTGGCGGCAGCACCTCACCGGCCGGCTCGACCTGCACGCCGTCGACTGCGACCACGGCGGGATCGTCCGCCCCGGCCCGCTGTCGGTCATCGCCCCGCTGCTGCGCGCCCACCTGGCCGGGCGCACCCCGGCCGCGACGGCCCGCCCGGCCGCCTGACCGCCCCACCCCCGCCCTCTCGCACCCACCAGGAGGCACGCCCATGACCACCGCCGCATCCCGGCACACCGGCGCGAACCGACAGGACGACACCAGCCACGGCGTCCGGCAGGTGATCCGCTTCTACGAGCGGGTCGACAGCGGCGACGCGCTCGCCATGTCCGAACTCTTCGCGCCCGGCGCCGTCTACACCCGCCCCGGCTACGAACCCTTCATCGGCCCCGCCGGACTCCTCCGCTTCTACACGGAGCTGCGCACCATCCGCGAGGGCGGTCACGTCCTCGACCGGATCGTCGAACAGGGCGACGACATCGCGGTCTTCGGCGAGTTCCACGGCGTCCTGCACAGCGGCGCCCCGGTGGACCTGCGCTTCGCGGACTACTTCGGCCTCGGCCCCGACGGGCGCTTCGTCCGCCGCGACACCTACTTCTTCGCCCCGCTCGTCTGACCGACCCCCGACCTCCTTCCGACCCCACCCGAACCCACCGAGGAGCACCCACCATGACCTCCGTCGTCGAACCGCCGCTCAGCAAGGTCGTGCAGAACCCCGGCCACGGCGAGTCCTTCACCGCCCACATGATCAGCATGGAGTGGTCCGAGGAGGGCGGCTGGACGAGCCCCGAGCTCGTGCCGCTGTCCGACATCGCCATCCACCCGGGCATGATCGGCCTGCACTACGGCCAGGTCACCTTCGAGGGGCTCAAGGCCCACCGCCGCACCGACGGCCGGATGGGCGTCTTCCGCCCGCGTGACCACGCCCGCCGCTTCCAGCGCTCGGCCCGCAGGCTCGCCATGCCCGAACTGCCCGAGGACACCTTCGTCGAAGCCGTGGAGCGCCTCATCGCCGTCGACGAGGACCACCTCTCCGACGACCCCACGCACAGCATCTACCTGCGCCCGTTCATGTTCGCCACGGACACCACGCTCATGCTGCGCCCGTCCCGCACCTACCGCTTCCTGCTCATGGCCTTCGTGGCCGGCGGCTTCTTCGGCGAGAACGTCGAGTCCGTCTCCGTGTTCATCAGCCACGACTACGTACGGGCCTTCCCCGGCGGCACCGGGGACGTGAAGATCGCCGGCAACTACGCGCCGTCCTTCCTCGCCCAGCAGCAGGCCGAGGCCGCCGGCTGCCAGCAGGCCGTGTGGCTGGACGCCATCGAGCGCCGCTACGTCGAGGAGATGGGCGGCATGAACATGTTCCTCGTCCGCGGCAGCGGGGCCGACGCGCGGATCGTCACGCCGGAACTCACCGGAACCCTCCTCCCCGGCGTCACCCGCAACACCCTGCTCACCCTCGCCGAGCGCCTCGGCTACCCGGCCTCCACGGAGCGCATCACCGTCGACCAGTGGCGCGAGGAGAGCACCGACGGCACCATCACGGAGGTCTTCGCGTGCGGCACCGCCGCCGTCGTCACCCCCGTCGGCCGCGTGCGCGACCCGAAGGGCGGCGACTGGACCATCGGCGACGGCCGGCCCGGCCCGGTCACCCTGCGCATCCGGCAGGCCCTGGTCGACCTGCACCACGGCGAACTGGCCGACCCGGACGGCTGGCTGCACCTCGTGTGACGGGCGGGCGGTCCGTCCCCGACGGGGCCGGACCGCCCCCGCCCTCCCCAACCGCCTCGAAAATGCCCCCGATTACTGCCGGTCGGCGCGAACTCCCGCTCCTACGGTCACCGCATGACGCGACGACGCCTTCAGGGAACCGCACTCGACGTCCACCCGCTCTGCCTCGGTGGCAGCGTCTTCGGCTGGACCGCGGACACGGGCACCTCCCACCGGGTCCTGGACGCCTACGCCGACGCGGGAGGCAACTTCCTGGACACCGCCGACTCGTACAGCCAATGGGCACCCGGCAACGACGGCGGCGAGTCCGAACGCGTCATCGGCGCCTGGCTGGCCTCCCGTGGGAACCGCGACCGCATGGTCGTCGCCACCAAGGTGGGCCGCTCGGAACGGAACCCCGGACTCGGCGCGGCGACGGTCCGGCGCGCCGCCGAGGAGTCCCTGCGCCGGTTGCGCACCGACCACATCGACCTCTACTACGCCCACATCGACGACCCCGCCGTCCCGTTCGAGGAGACCCTCGGCGCCCTCGACGCACTCCGCCGCGACGGCCTGGTACGGCACGTCGCCGTCTCCAACATCACCGCACCCCGCCTGGCGGAGGCGCTGAACACCGCGGACCGCGAGGCCCTGCCCCGCTACGGCGCCCTGCAGACCCCGTACAACCTGGTGCGGCGCGCGGAGTTCGAGCGGGAACTGCTTCCCCTGTGCCGCGCCGCCGACCTTCCCACCATCCCCTACTTCGCCCTGGAGCAGGGCTTCCTCACCGGCAAGTACCGCCCCGGCCGCACGGTGCGCAGCGCCCGCGCGGCGGCCGCGTCGGCACCGGGCCGCACGGCGGCCGGCCGGGCCGTCCTCTACGCGCTCGACGAGCTCGCCGCGGCCCGCGGGACGACGCCCGCCGCCGTCGCGCTGGCCTGGCTCGCGGGCCGGCCCACCGTCGCCGCCGCCCTCGCCAGCGCCCGCACCCCCGAGCAGTTGCAGGAGCTCCTGACCGGCGCGGACCTCACCCTGGACGCCGCCGAACTGACCCTCCTGGACACCGCCTCCCGCACCCCCGAGCCGCTCCCCGTAGGGGCCTTCCGCCCGTAGGGAGTGAGGAGAACCCATGATTCCCGTACCGCCGGCCGTGGTGATCGACCGCGATCTGCTGGCCCCCTTCCTCGCGGCCGCCCGCCAGGAGTACCGCGACTGCACGCCCGAGGCGCCACCGGGCTGTTTCGCCCTCCTCGTCGGCACGCTCCACGACGACGCGGCCGAGGTCCTGCGCGTCGAGCAGGCCGAGAACGTCCGCGCCGTCGACGACACGGCCGAGGCCGAGTTCGCCGCGTCGATCGTCCCGTGCTTCGGCGCGGCCTACGCGAACCGCCGACGCGGCTTCTGGTGCTCCTCGCGCGACCTGCTCCGCATCCACCGCGCCGCCGACCGGGACGGCCTGGAGGTCCTCGGCTCGATCCACCTGCACCCCGACTGGCACCACATAGGCCCACCCGCCGAACGCGGCCTCCGCATCAGCCAGCAGCCCACCCCGATGGACCGCTACATGTTCGCCCACACGGGCTATCCGGTGAACATGATCAGCTACCTGGAGACCCCGGACCCGACGTCCCCGCCCACCACCGCCCCCACCGAGTTCCTGGCGGCCTGGTCACCGCCGCCCCACCCGGACGCGACGGAGTGCGCGGAACTGACGATCAAGTACCGCGACTGATCAGCGGCAATCCGGGCGCCCCTCCCGGGCGCGCACCTTCCCGAGGCCGTGGCCAGGGGCGCCGAGGCGACCTCGACGAGGATCTTCGGCGCCGGCCCCGCATCGGCCCTGGACAGGGGGGCGGCGGTCGTCACGCGGACACGCGCGCAGACAGAAACAGGTGAGGCCGGTACTGGGATCAGTACCGGCCTCACCTGCTGTTTCGGCTGTCGGGGTGGCGGGATTTGAACCCACGACCTCTTCGTCCCGAAGCAACTCGGGTTGGGGCGCTGCCTTGGACTGGCGCGGCTCTCACCTGCGCTGATGGTCCGCAGACGTTCGCGATCGTCCACCGCTGTTCGTCGGCGTTGTCACGCAGTTAGACACTCACCGCGCCGTGCTTCACTTCTTGCGACGCTTGCTCGCTCTCTTCTTCAGCTCAGCTTGGCCGCGCTTCGTCCACTCGCCTTGGTGGAGGTAGCAGCGCGATGTGTCCTTCATCGTCTTGTTCCGACATCGACGGCCGGCCGCTGTGGGCCAACCACACTTGCCTTGTCTCCACACGCCAGCCCCTCGGTAGCCCACATCACGTCAGTCCCCAGAGTGGGCGACGGTCCCGACAAAGGGCAGGGCGCATAACGGGTGGTACCCAGCGCTCTGGGTGCATGGCGGTAGCTACCTCGGCGCACAGCCCTGATGGCAGGTTTCACCTGGGCTCTCGCGCCGAGGTAGCTGGTCTGTCCTGATGTTGCAGGGAGACGTGACTGCGCACGTCCAGCGCTGGGGGCCGACGATCTGGTGTCGGCGTGGGCCTGCCTTTGAGGTGGTATCACCTACTAGTTTGGTAGCCACTAGTAGCCCACTAGTAGATGAGTGTTGCTGGGCCCGTGACCACCCCTTGACCTGCGACGATCCCCTTCTAACTACCAATCTAGTAGTAACTAGTAGATCCTTAGTAGGAGGGATCGTCAGCCCAACCCGGCAAGACGATCTACTAATCTAGTAGCAACTAGTAGCTGGCTAGTAGATCCGTAAGCTTGGGCCGAGCTGTTGCGAGGAGGCTCCGACCAGCAGCGATCGTCATCCAGCTACTAGTCTGGTAGCAACTAGTAGCTAGGTAGTAGTTGCGCGGGCCGGCCTCGTCGCCCGCTGCTGCATCGGAGGCCTCGTGAAGCGTCCCATGACACCCCCTGACGCGGATGACTTGATCAAGTCACTTCTTAAGTCGGACAATGCTGACAAGATTGCGAGGATCTTCGTAAATCCAGGGGCTGGCCCTGCGGACGAGTACCTGCCGTGGGACAAGATCCGCTTTAAGAGTCCACCCGAGGGCTTGACCCACGAGGAGTGGTGGGCCGGAATTAAGTTCACCCGTCGCCAGATGCGACGTAAGCTCCCATTGGTTGATGTGCGGGGTAAGCACTTCACTTTTGCTCTTCCGGACGTGGTCCTCAGATCGCTTGAGCAGGTTACGCGCGATGCAAGTGGGAAGATCACCATTAGCGAGCAGGTGACGAACCCCGGCACGCGGGACAGGTATCTCGTAAATAGCTTGATTGAAGAGGCGATCAATTCCAGTCAATTGGAAGGTGCCTCAACGACTCGCCGGGTGGCCAAGGAAATGCTTCGAGCCGGGCGGGCCCCCCGCTCTCGCGACGAGCGGATGATTGTTAACAACTTTCAGGCCATGCGAATGATTGGTGACATTAAGGATCGGTCTCTGACTCCGGAGCTTATCTGTGAGATCCATCGCATCGTGACTGATGGCACTCTCGATAATCCTGACGCGTCGGGCCGCTTTCAGCTTCCTGGTGAAGAGCGAGTCGGGGTTTTCGCAGATGATGGAGAACTCTTGCACACGCCTCCGCCGGCCCAGATGCTTCCTGAGCGTATCGAGAGGCTGTGTCGGTTTGCCAATGGGGAACTCGATGAGGGGAGCTACATCCCTCCCGTCCTTCGGGCTATCACGGTGCACTTCATGATCGGATACGATCACCCGTTTGAGGATGGCAATGGCCGTACCGCTCGCGCCCTCTTCTACTGGGCGATGTTGCATCAGGGGTATTGGCTGACGGAGTTTGTGGCCATCTCTCAAATCCTCAAGAACGCTCCCGTGAAATATGCCCACAGCTATCTCTATAGTGAAGACGACGAGAACGACCTGACGTACTTCCATCTCTATCAACTGGATGTGTTGCAGCGGTCGATTGCAAATCTTCATTCGTATCTCGCTACCAAGGCGAGGGAGGTGAAGGAGCTGCAGAAGAAGATTTCTGGTGCTGCGGCTCAGTTTAATCACCGGCAGATCGCTTTGCTGGAATATGCGACGAAGAACCCTGCTGCTTCTGTCACTGCGCAGTCGCATATGAGCAGCCATAATGTCGTATATGAAACTGCGCGACAGGACCTAATTGGCCTTGAAGGGCAAGGCCTTTTGGTGAAGAGACGTTCTGGTCGCTCATTCGTTTGGTCCCCAGTCCCTGATCTTGAGGCCCGGCTGCACGCTCTGGCGGATTAGTGTGCTGCGCTTCCTCGGCGTGGCGGTTGGGCCGTGTGGGCTGTTGGGGGCCGACCGGAGTTCCACCACTGCGCCGACTCCCATCCCGTCTGCCGTCGACCCACACACCGTGGAGCAGGCGCGGTGCCGGGCGTCCAGGTGGAGCGCGCCACTGTACGAACGACCTGGACGCCCGGTGCCGTGTCTGCTCGGCTCTGCCTGGGTCGACGGCAGACGGGATGGGAGTCCCCACCTCAACCCTCCACCGCCGGCACCCGCGTACGGGCTCCCGCCATCCCGGAGCCTGAGGCCCCCGCCGGAGGCATGTCGGTGACGGATGGCAACCGCGGCGCCGGTTGGGGCTCGACTCATGCCCTCGGCCTATCCCACTCGCAGGGGCGGGCGTCGGCGCAGCGCGCGCGGAGCGGGCCGAAGGCAGGAGCGTCGCGCGGAGCGGAGCCGGGAAGCCCGCCCGGCGGAGCGGTAGCGGAGCCGGGTGCTTGATGAGGTAGAGAAACCTGTAACAGCTCGCTGCTAGAAGCGGGCGAAGATCACCGTGGCATCGTCGTGCCCCTTGGAGCGGGGCCATCGCTTCCGGTCAGGGTCGCTCAGCTCGGCTTCGCGGACCTGGCAGATGAGTGAGGCTGTGCCGTGGCGCTCCAGGACCTCGAGGAAGTCTGCCCAGTCGCCAAGCCCGAAGGTGTCGACGTACCGGGCGGAGCCGTCGGTGAGGAGCGCTGCTCGTTTCAGGTGGGCGATCGGGGTGCTGCCCGTCAGGGCCTCGGCTGCGGCTTCAGGATCCGCGGCGGCTACCCAGAATCCGCCCTGCCGGTTGCGCAGTGCCCGCTCTTCCTCCACCAACGCGGTATGCACCGCTCGTTCCTCAGGTGACCCCGGCTCGGCCGCGCGCAAGGCGGCTCGCTTCTCGCTGGCCACCGCCTTCAAGCGTTGATCGGAGACGACCGAGGGCTCTTGCCCCTCGTCGAGGACGAAAGTGCCGTCACCCAGTACCAGCCACTCGGCTTGCTCGTCCCGGACCCGCAGCATCGCGACCATCGCTGACGGCGAGAACGGGCTGTCCACCTCGCAGGTGTCCCGGTGGAGATCCGCTGTCCGCTCGATGGCGGTCGCCAGGCAGTGAGCCAAGTCCCGCCGGCTCTCGGTGGCTTCTCTGTGTAGAGCGTTGCCCAGCCGCCGGACGTACCAAGCCACGCCGTGCTCGCAGCCGGTGGGCAGACCCTTCGGCATGCCGGCCCCGTCCAGCACCACGACACACTCGGCGCTGCCGAGGGCGAAGTCTTCGTTGGGTCCGCCAGGTCGAGGAGTGCTGGACAGGGCGAAATCCACGTCAGCTCACCTCGTGCAGAAGCAGCTCGCTGATCGCGCGGCTGTCGGCGATCGTCTTGGCCCCCGGCTCGTAGTCGCAGCCGATGACCATGGAGAACTCGGCCGTTCCGGCCTGCTGGTACAGCTCGGCCAGGTGCTCCGTGAGGAAGTGCGCGACTCCCAGAGAGCCGACCGCGTGCACACCTGCGATCAGCAGGAAGGTGCCCTGCCCATCTGGCCGGGGGAGCCGGCCCAAGTACGCGACATCCGACGGCGCGGGGCTGTCGGGGTCATCGCTCGGAGACGTGTACGTCTGGCCGCTGTCCCGCTCGATCAGGGCCCAACGACCGTCCGGCAGAGTCTCGAACGAGAGACGGGGGTCGGCCTGGAGGGCGGCCGCGGTTACCGGAGACGTCTTGGGGCCGCAGACCACGATGAGATCGTCGCGGTTCAGGTCGATCTCGCCCGACGTCGGGATGTACCCCAGGTCTCCTTCGAGCTGGAGCTGATGAGCCAAGGCCAAGAGCTTCTGGCCCGTGGAGCTGTCTTCGAGCGCCACGTACTCGCGCTCGCCCGGCCGCATGGGTACGAGTACCTGAACGGCTCCGGTCCCGATGAACGCTCGCTCCGGCGGAGGGCCGGCGTCACGCAGCTGCGCTACGCGCGCCCGGCTGACTCCCATCAGCTTCGCCACGTCGGCCATCGAGTGCCCGTGGTCACGGAGCCAAGCGATGCTTTCCTTGCGCATCCGTGAGGTCTCCACGACGGCGGCTTGAAGCTCCCCCATCAGGTCCACAGCGGCTTTCACGCGAAGCGCGTGATCTTGCATGGCGGCGACGCGTCGCACCTCTTCAATCACGGCGAACACCTCGCGGGACCGGACGGAGAACTGTCTTCATACCCAGCATGCTAAGGGGGGCTTGACACCTCGCACCAGTCGCGTGCATCTTGGGGTGGTAACCCCCCCTTAACGGAGTCGGGGTTCCACACCTGGGGTGTTAAGCCCCCCTTACCGGGAGAGTGGACATGCCGTCCTTCAAGATCGACCTTTCGACCGCAGTCGTCTTCGTCGCCACCGCTCCGACGCCCAAGCTCGTCAGCAAGCAGACCGGGGAGCGCGCCATGGACCGGGAGACCGGTGCCGGGCTGTCCACGGTGGGCCTCCTCATCTCCGACGAGGGTGAGGGCAACCTCTACCAGGTGACCGTCCCGGAGACCGGGCTCCCCGAGGGCCTGGCACCCGGAACGCCCGTCTCGGTGATCGGCCTCAAGGCGCGCGACTGGGAGAACACGTTCAACGGCCAGACCCGTCACGGCATCTCGTTCCGTGCTGTCGCCGTGACGCCGATGGGGGCCTGACCGTGGCTGACCTGTCGCTGCTCTGGGAGGTCGGACTCCCCATGGCCGGCGCGGGTGGTCTCGGCCTCGCGAAGGTCCGCGCTCCGCGCGTGTTCTGGTCGCTGGTCGGACTGCCGGTCACGCAGATGCGGTTCACGATGACGTACCGCTCCACGATGGACGTGTGCGGGCTGACGGTGCAGCCGTCCCGCCTGAGGGCGTTCATGGTCCGCACGGTCGCCCGCCGCAGTGACGTCCAGCCGGTGCCGCCGAAGATCCGTCGCGTACGGGGTTCCTCGACCGGGATGCGGGTCACGCTCCGCCTCCCTGCCGGGCTGGAGCCCGCTGACGTGGTCGCCGCCTCCGAGCGGCTGCGGCACGCCTGGGGCGTCCACTCGGTCAACGTGGTGGAGATCAAGCCGGGATTCGTCGAGCTGCGTATGACGGGCTACGACGTGCTGCGGCGGGTGAAGTTGCCTCGTCGCGTCCCCACCGGGCCGATGACGGTCCCCGTGGCTCTGCGGGAGGACGGGACCGCGTTCGTCCGG
Source organism: Streptomyces sp. NPDC051921 (assembly GCF_040680975.1). NCBI lineage: Bacteria > Bacillati > Actinomycetota > Actinomycetes > Kitasatosporales > Streptomycetaceae > Streptomyces > Streptomyces sp. NPDC051921. The sequence continues at coordinate 176,522 of NZ_JBFAXU010000018.1, read as the reverse complement.
GACTACCTGAAGGTGCCGCACGCGCTGACGCTCGGTGCCAACCAGTCGGGCAAGTCCATGTATCAGCGCAACTTGATCGCCGGACTCGCACGGCTCCCGGTCGCCCTGGTGGGGATCGACTGCAAGCGGGGCGTCGAGCAGCGGGGATACGCGCCGCGACTCTCGGCGCTGGCTGTCACGCCCGAGGAAGCAGCCGGGGTCCTGGACGCGCTCGTGGGCGAGATGGAAGACCGCTTCGACCTGCTCAGCGAGCACGGAGCCTCCGACATCTGGGCACTGCCCGAGGACATTCGCCCTGTGCCCATCGTGGTCCTGGTGGACGAGGTCGCGGAGCTCTTCCTCGTCGCGGGCAAGAAGGACGAGGAACGCCGGGACCGGATGGTCACCCAGATGATCCGACTCGGGCAGATGGCCCGGGCGGCCGGCATGTATCTGGAGGTCTGCGGCCAGCGGTTCGGAGCCGACCTCGGCAAGGGCGCGACCACCCTTCGTGCCCAGCTCACCGGACGCGTCGTGCACCGCGTCAACGACAAGCAGACCGCCGACATGGGCCTGGGTGACATCGCCCCGGACGCCGTGGTGGCCGTGACGACGATCCCGCCCGACCGGCCTGGTGTCGCGGTGGCCGGCGACTCGTCCGGCGGCTGGTCCCGCATACGAACCCCCGAATTGAGCGCGGCCAAGGCCGCTGCGATCTGCGCCGAGCACGCACACCTCACCCCGGACATTCCCCGGCTCGCGCCGTACCGGCCGGCGATGCCCGCCCCGGTCACGGACGCCGAGCCCGTCCCGCTGGTCAAGCCGATCCCGACGACGGACCAGTGACGTCCCCGCCCGAAAGAAGGTGACCACGTGATCCGCACCTTCCGCCTCGACGCCGTGCTCGTCCAGGCCGTCATCGCCGGTGCCCTGTCCTTCGCCCACCTGCACGACCTGGCTGCCGCAGCGGGGCAGGACGGCTGGAAGGCGTGGGCCTATCCGGTAAGCGTCGACCTGCTGTTGGTCGCCGCTTGGCGCCGCATGCGTACGGACTCGGGAAACCGTGACGCGTGGCTGTGGTTCGCCATTGCCCTCACGGCGTCGCTCGGCGCCAACGTCGCCACCGCCGGACTGCTCGACATGCAGCACGTCCCGGACTGGCTGCGCATCCTCGTCGCCGGATGGCCGGCCCTGGCCTTCCTCGGCGGCACGCTCCTCGCCCACGCACCCGCCCCGGTGCCGAAGGCGGAGCCCGCGCAGGAGGAGGAGCCCGACGTCGTACCCACGCAGGCCGTGACGGCCGAGCGCACTCCGGAACCGGCGCCCGAGCTGCCACCTGCTGAGCCCGAGCCGCAGGACACCCAGCCGGAGCCTGCCTCATCCGTACCCGCCGTGCCCGTCCCGCCGGCGCTGCTCGATCACGCCCGCAAGCTCGCGGAAGCCCACCGCGCTCAGACCGGGACCCCCATCGACGCGCAGACCCTCCGAAGCCGCCTCGGTGTCCCTGCCGCCCTGGCGGACTCGATCGCAGTCCAACTCGCCTGAGACGAAAAGAGACAGAACGATGCGCCCGAACCGCTTCTACAACGTCGCCCGCTTCGGCCCGGTGCAGGTCGGCACCCACCGCGACGGTCGGGGCCGCACCAAGCACACCGCCGTGTGCACCGCGCCCGGCTGCGACTTCTCCGCCGACTACCTCACCCGTGCCGCCGCCGAGCTGGCCGCCCGTACCCACCGCTGCAAGGCCTGAGAGGAGAACGCCCGTGTTCACCCCGAAGTACCCGGCACCCGACACATACACCCCGGTCCACCACACGGTCCCGAATCAGTCGGCCGCCCCCGTGCCCACCACCCCGGCACCGGCACCGGTCGCCCCGGCACGCTCGACGATCCAGCTCACCCCCGGCAGCGCGCTCGCCCTCGCGGCCGGCGGCGGGGCCGTGGTCCTGGTCGTCGGCGCGGTCCTCGTCTCGCTGCTCCTGGCGGTCGCGATCGCCGGTGTGTCCGTCGCCGTGGTGGCAGTGGTGCTGCGCCTGCTCGTCACGGACATGCAGAAGGGCCGGTGACCACCGTGGACACGTACACGATGGCAGCCGCGGGCTTACCGGCCCTGGGCTGGGCCCTGCACGGCAGCCTGCTCCTGCGCCGCCTGTCCAACGCCCGCCGCGACCCCTTGACCGGCCTGCACACCCGAGCCGGTTGGACCGCCCGCGCCGAACATCTCATGGCGAAGCACGCGAACGCGCTCGTGCTCCTGGTCGACCTGGACGACTTCAAGGCCGTCAACGACACCCACGGCCACGCCGCCGGCGACACCGTGCTCGCCGAAACCGCCCGCCGCCTGTCCGGCTGGTGCGGACGCCACGGCATCGCCGCCCGCCTCGGCGGCGACGAGTTCGCGGCCATCGTCACCGACCCCGCCCACACCGCCGGCCTCCAGGCGCTGCGGGCCGCGCTGGACGAACCGGTCACCCATCACGGGATCGAGCTGCCGGTCTCGGCATCGGTCGGCCACTGCCACCGCGACGAACTGCAGTTCCCGGCCCTGACCGACGCACTGTCCGCCGCCGACGTCTCGATGTACGCGGCCAAGGGCCACGGCAGGCGCAACACACGCTGAGCGGCCCCCGGAGCGGCCTCGGTCGCCAAACTTCCGCCGCCCCGGGCGCCTGAACCCCTCCAGATCCAACGGACCCGAAAGGGACAGCCCATGATGCCCGAGACCAACCCGCCCCGGCGCGTCTGCCTCGCCTGCGACGGCTTCGCCACCGTCACGATCACCACGGGCCTTCAGGCCGCCGACGGCACCCGAGACACCGTCCGCGTCCACTGCCCGACCTGCCAGGGCCTCGGTCACACCACCGCCGTGGCCTTCGCCCGGACGGGGAAGTGACCGCATTGACCGACGCCGCCACCCTGGCGGGCCTGGACCCGGCCACTCTGAGCGACCTGCTCCGGGTGGCCGGGGCCCCCGGCTTCGACCGCCTCACCGAACAGATCCGACGCACGGGAGGATGCGCCGCCCCCATCCGGCTCGCCGGCGGAACCAAGCTCCTCGACCCGAGCACGCGGACCGTGCTCCACGCGTACAGCACCGAGGGCGAGCCCGGCGGCGTCCTGCGCGTCGCCTGCGGAAACCGCCGGGCCTCCCGCTGCCCCTCCTGCGCCTGGACGTACGCCGGAGACACCTACCACCTCATCCGCGCCGGACTCGTCGGTGACCCGGACAAGGGCACCCCGCACACGATCCGCGACCACCCCCGCGTCTTCGCCACCCTCACCGCGCCCTCCTTCGGAGCCGTCCACAACCGTCCCGGCCCCCGGCCCTGCCGCTGCGGCGTCCACCACCAGGAGGACGCGCCCGAACTCGGCACCCCGCTCGACCCGGCCACGTACGACTACGCGGCGGCGGTGCTCTGGAACAACCACGCCTCCGAGCTGTGGCGGTACTTCACGATCTACATGCGACGGGAGATCGCTCGCCGCGCCGGGCTGACGCAGAAAGCGGCTCGGGAACAGTCACGCGTCTCGTTCGGCAAGGTCGCCGAATACCAGAAGCGCGGAGCGGTGCACTTCCACGCCGTGATCCGCTTCGACGGACCGGACGGCCCCGACACCCCGCCTCCGGCCTGGGCCACCCTCGACCTGCTCACCGACGCCATCCGCGCCGCCGCCGCTCGCGTGCGCGTCGTGGTGCCGGCCAACGCGGACCACGGCTTCGTGAAGGACTGGACCCTGCGGTGGGGTGACCAGCTCGACATCCAGCCCATCGGCGCGTTCGGCGCCGGGGAGGACCTGACGGAACAGGCCGTCGCCGCCTACGTCGCCAAGTACGCGACCAAGGCCGCCGAGACCACGGGCACCGTGGACCACCCCGTGGGCAACAAGGAAGCGCTCGTCCTCCTGGGCGTCCCGGATCACCCGCGACGGCTCATGGAAGCCTGCATGGACCTCGATGCGGCCTACCCGGACCGACGGCTCAGAGCCTGGGCCCACATGCTCGGCTTCCGCGGCCACTTCTCCACCAAGTCCCGCCGCTACTCCACCACCCTCGGGGCACTCCGCCAGGTCCGCGCCGACTACCGCGCCGCCCAGCAACGCGCGGCCCTCGGCCTGCCCGACCCCGACGAGAACCCGGAAGCCACCGTCCTCGTCGTCGCCCACTGGGCGTACGCCGGCCACGGCTCCACACCCGGCGAGTCCTGGCTCGCCGCCAACGTCCGCCGGGAGCTCCAGCACAACCGCGAAATCGCACGAGAACTCCGCGCCGAACTCGACCTGGAAGGAGTCACCGAGTGACCGTCGCGACTGATCAACCGCTTCTGTACCGCGTCCCCGACGCCATGCGCGTGCTGAGCATGAGCCGCACGGTCATCTACGACCAGATCCGTACGGGACGGCTTCGCACGGTCAAGCAGGGGCGCGCGCGTCTCATCCCTCTTTCCGCTCTCAGGGACTATGTCGCGCTGTTGGAGCGCGAGGCAGGAGCCAGCAAGTGACCAAGCGCCGCAGCAGGGGAGACGGCGGTCTGCACTGGGACGAGAAGCGACAGCGCTGGATCGCGAGCGTGACCCTCGGATACGACCCGAGCGGGAAGCGCATCGTGAAGCGCGGCAGCGGCAAAACCAAGACCGAGGCCAAGAACAAGCTCAAGGAGGTGCTGCGGGACCACGAGGACGGTCTCGCCATCGCTCCAAGCAACTACACCGTGGAGAACGCGGTGAACGACTGGCTGATGTACGGATTGGCCGGCCGCGACAAGGGCACCCTCGACACCTGCACCTCTCTGTGCCGCAACCACATCATTCCTGCGCTGGGCGCGCGCAAGCTCCGCGAGCTGAGCGGTGAGGACGTCGACAAGTGGCTCGCTGAGAAGGCCAAGACCCTCAGCACCCGCACCTTGCAGAGCATCCACTCCTGCCTGAACCGGGCGGTGAAGCGGGCCATGGTGCGGGACAAGGTGAAGCGCAACATCGTCGAGCTGTGCGCCGTCCCGGCCGGGCAGCCGGGCCGTCCGTCGAAGGCGCTCACGCTCGCCCAGGCGGAAGCCGTCCTGAAGGCCGCCGAGGGCACCTCCGCCCACGCGTACATCGTGCTCGCTCTGCTGACCGGCGCCCGCACGGAGGAGCTGCGTGCGCTCACCTGGGATCACGTCTTTCTGAAGGGCGACCCGAGCGCCACCCCACCCGTACCCCCACACATTGCCGTATGGAGGTCGGTCCGGACCGGTGGGGACACCAAGACGAAGAAGTCCCGCCGCACCATCGCGCTCCCCGCCCGGTGCGTGGACGCGCTTTGGCAGCACTGGGAGGACCAGGGCTGGGACAGGCTTGCCGCCGGCGACAAGTGGGAGGAGAACGGTCTCGTTTTCTCCTCCGCCGTCGGCACCGCGCTGGACGCCACCAACGTCCGCCGCGCCTTCCGCCAGGCCATCGCCGGTGCCGAAGGAGTGGACGCCAAGGAGTGGACACCGCGTGAGCTGCGGCACAGCTTCGTGTCGCTGCTCTCCGACAGGGGAGTGCCCCTCGAAGAGATCTCGCGGTTGGTCGGGCACTCTGGTACGGCAGTCACGGAGGAGGTCTACCGGAAGCAGATCCGGCCCGTGATCCAGACGGGTGCGACCGTGATGGACGGCATCTTCAAGAACGATCCGAAGCCGTAGTCACTCAGTTAGTCACGCAGAACGCATCAGGGCCGGTCTCCCATGAAGGAAACCGGCCCTGACCTGGTGTTTCAGCTGTCGGGGTGGCGGGATTTGAACCCACGACCTCTTCGTCCCGAACGAAGCGCGCTGCCAAGCTGCGCTACACCCCGATGTCGCTGCTCTGTTCTTCCCGTCGCGGCGACATCGATTACTTTAGCCCACCCGCGCCCAGAGACGAAATCCGGTTTTCGCGGCCCGCCACCGCAGGTCGGAAGCGGTCCGCGGTGACCAGGGCGAGACCGAGGGCGTAGAAGGCCAGGCCCAGGACGAGGGCGTTGGTGAGGACGCCGAGGTAGCCGTGGGCGGTGACGTCGAGGAAGGGGTACGTGTACCGGGTCGGCGTGTCGGGGGAGACCAGGGCGCCGCGGATCAGGGCGAAGAGGAGGTAGGCGCCGGGGGCCGCGAGCCACTGGGCCGCGTGGCGCCATCGGAGGGCGCCCGGGCGGGTGAGCAGGAGCCAGTCGAGGACCACGCCGATGGGGGTGAGGGTGTGCAGGAGCTGGTTGGCGACGGCCCTGGCGCCGGTCAGGCGGGCGATCGCGGCGGGCCTCGTTGAACTCGCTCGCCTCGTTGTCCAGCACCAGGTGGAAGACCAGCCCGACCACCGTGATGCACAGCAGCACCCCGCCGGTCCACAGCGCGGGCAGCGGCGGGCGGCGGGTCCAGGCCCGGACGGCGCCCAGGCCGAGGACGACCGCGACGGCGCTGTTCGACCAGATGGTGAAGAAGCTGAAGACGACGAGGGGACTGCCCTCGACGCACTCGATGACGATGCCCGTCACCGCGGCCAGGGCGATCAGACCGCGGAAGACGGAGGTCACGGAGGGCACGGCGGCATACGGCATGGGGTCACCGTATGCGCCGTACCCGGCGGGCGTAGCGGAATCAGGGCCGGGCGGTCAGGGTGAGCAGCGTCGCCTCCGGGGGGCAGGCGAAGCGGACCGGGGTGTAGCGGTTCGTGCCGCAGCCCGCCGAGACGTGCAGGTACGAGGTGCGTCCGGCGGCCGTGTGGGTGGAGAGGCCCTTCACCCGGTCGGTGTCCAGGTCGCAGTTGGTGACGAGGGCGCCGTAGAAGGGGACGCACAGCTGCCCGCCGTGGGTGTGGCCGGCCAGGACGAGCTCGTAGCCGTCCGCCGTGAAGGCGTCGAGCGCCCGCAGGTACGGCGCGTGCACCACGCCCACCGTGAAGTCGGCGTCCGCGTCGGGGCCGCCGGCGACGCGCTCGTACCGGTCCCGCTTGATGTGCGGGTCGTCGACGCCGGTGAAGGCGAGGTCGAGGTCGGGCAGCTTCAGTCGGCCGCGGGTGTTGGTGAGGTTCACCCAGCCCGACGCGTCGAAGGCGTCCCGCAGGTCCTCCCACGGGTTGTGGACGGCGCCGACCACCGGCGGGTTGCCGTTGAGGCCGTGCCGGCCCTGCACCTTCTCCTTCAGATAGAGGGCGGGGTTGCGCAGCCGCGGCCCGTAGTAGTCGTTGGAGCCGAAGACGTAGACGCCCGGGAACTCCATCAGCGGCCCGAGCGCGTCGAGCACCTCCGGCACGGCCTGCGTGTCGGAGAGGTTGTCGCCGGTGTTGACGACGAAGTCGGGCCGCAGGCCCGCGAGGGACTGGAGCCAGGCGCGCTTCTTGCGCTGTCCGCACACCATGTGGATGTCGGAGACCTGGAGGACTCGCAGGTCACGCATGCCCCGGGGGAGCACCGGGACGGTCACCCGGCGGAGTCGGAAGGAGCGGGCCTCGAAGCCCGCCGCGTAGACGAGTCCGGCCGCGGCCGTCGCAGTGAGACCTGCCGTGATCTTCAGGGGGATCCCGTACCGTGCGCGCATCCCCCTATCGTCGCAGACCCGGCGGGCGGAAATGCGCGGGCGTCGCGGGCCCGGCACCTGACACACTTGACCCCATGACCACGCTCAAGGCCAAGCTTCAGGAAGACCTCAACGCCGCGATCAAGGGCCGCGACGAACTGCGCTCCTCCACCCTGCGGATGACCCTCGCCGCGATCCAGAAGGAGGAGGTCGCGGGCAAGACCAAGCGCGAACTCTCCGAGGACGAGGTGCAGAAGGTGATCGCCAAGGAGGCGAAGAAGCGCCGCGAGGCCGCGGACGCCTTCACCCAGGGCGGTCGTGCCGAGTCCGCCGCGCGCGAGCTGGCCGAGGGTGAGGTCCTCGACGCGTACCTGCCCAAGCAGCTCTCCGACGAGGAGCTGGAGGGCATCGTGGCAGCCGCCGTCGAGGAGGCGAAGGCCGCCGGCGCCGAGGGCCCGCGCGCGATGGGCGCCGTCATGAAGATCGTGAACCCGAAGGTCGCCGGGCAGGCGGAGGGCGGCCGCGTCGCCGCCGCCGTGAAGAAGCTGCTCGCGGGCTGATCCGCCCGCGCCCGCCCACGGCCGCCCGAGCCGTGCGCACCCGTACCCCGTGCGCACCCGTACCCCGTGCGCACCCGTACCCCGTGCGTACCCGTACCCCGTGCGTACCCGCCCGCGTCCCGACGCGGTCCCGTACGCGCACCCGTAGCCCTGCGCGCCCTGCGCGCCGTACGCCGAAGGCGCCCCACCCGGGAGGACCGGGAGGGGCGCCTTCGGCGTGACGAGTGCCGGGAAGGGCCGGCGGCGTCACGGCGACGGGCTAGCCGTTGCGGCCGCCGTGTCCGCCGCCGCGCCCGGTGGTCCCGCCGATCAGGTCCGGCGGGAGGGTGATTCCGCCCGGCAGCGTGGTGCCCGGGTTCGGGCCGACCGGCTTGTTGTCGCCGGGGCGCTTGTTCTTGTCCTTCTCCTTGTCCTCGGGCTGCGCGCCGCGCGGCACGGCGATCGGGACGAAGGAGGGGGTCTCGCCGGCGTTGAGCGCGCCGGTCATCGCGATCCGCCAGATCGGGCCCGGGAGGCAGCCACCGCAGACCTTGTCGTAGTACTGGCCGCCGATGGTGATGTCGTACATCGACTTCTTCTCGCCGACGTCGTCACCGACCCACACCGCCGTGGACAGGTTCGGCGTGTAGCCGACGAACCAGGCGTCCTTGCGGTCGTTGGTCGTACCCGTCTTGCCCGCGTTGTCGCGGTCGCTCAGACCGGCCCGGGTACCCGTGCCGTCCTCGACGACGCCCTTGAGCATCTGGTTGACGGTGTCGGCGGTCCGCTCGCTCATCGCCTTCGAGCACTCGGTCTGCGGGACCTTCAGCTTCTCGCCGTTGGCCGTCGTGATCGACTCGATGGCGATCGGGGTGCAGTACGTGCCACGGTTCGCGAAGGTCGCGTACACGGAGGCCATGTCGAGCGGGGTGGCCTCCTGGCCGCCGAGGGTGATGGAGGGGAGCTCCTTCAGCTTCTTGCCGAGCTCCCTCTCGTACCCCATCTTCTGCGCCATGGTCACCGTCTCGCACAGGCCGGTCATCTGCTCCAGCTGCGCGAAGTACGTGTTGATGGACTTGCCGAGCGCGCTGGTCATGTCCCAGCTGCCGGCCTCCTCCTTCATCTCGTTCTGCAGGTCCCAGTTGCCGCCGCCGGAGGGGCCGCCCGCGCAGGTGTTGTACGAGCTCATCGGCACCGAGATCTTCCACGGCGTCGTGAAGGACTGCGCCGGGCTGAGGCCCTTCTCCAGGGCGGCCGCGGCCGTGATCGGCTTGAACGTCGAGCCGACCTGGAAGCCGTAGGTCGTGCCGCCCATCTTCTTGCCGACCGCGAGGTTGAGCGTCGTCTGGTGCAGCTTCTGGTCGAGGCCGTACGGGCGGGACTGGCCCATCGACAGGATCTTGCCGGTGCCGGGCTTGACCTGGACCACCGAGGCGGCGACCGGGTCGTCCTTGTCCACCTTGGCCACGGCGGCCTCGTTGGCGGCGGCCTGGGCGCGCGGGTCGAGGGTGGTCCTGATCGTCAGGCCGCCCAGGTTCCACAGCTTCTGGCGCTCCTCGGCCGTCTTGCCGAAGACCGGGTCGTTGAGGATCGTCTTGCGGACGTAGTCGCAGAAGAAGCCTGCGCCGTCCACGGCGGTGATGCAGCCGTTCTTCGGCGTCTTCACCTTCAGCTTGATCGGGGTGGCCTTCGCCTGGTCGGCCTCCGCCTGGCTGATGTCCTTGACGTCGGCCATGCGCTGGAGCACGACGTTCCGGCGCTTGGTGGCCTCCTGGATGTCGTTGACCGGGTCGTAGCGGCTCGGCGACTGCACGAGGCCGGCCATCATGGCGGCCTCGGGGAGGGTGAGGTCGGCGGCGCGCTTCGAGAAGTAGCGCTGCGACGCGGCCTCGATGCCGTACGCCTGCTGCCCGAAGAACGTGATGTTGAGGTAGTTCTCCAGGATCTTCTTCTTGCCCAGCTCCTCCTCGACCTGGATGGCGAACTTCAGCTCGCGCACCTTGCGGCCCATGGTCTGCTGGGTGGCCTGGGCGACCTTCTCGGGGTCGTCGCCGGCCTCCTCGACGAAGACGTTCTTCACGTACTGCTGGGTGAGCGTGGACGCGCCCTGCGCGACCCCGCCCGACTGCGCGTTGCGGTTGATGGCGCGCAGCACGCCCTTGAGGTCGATCGCGCCGTGCTCGTAGAAGCGCGAGTCCTCGATGGCGACGATCGCCTTCTGCATGTACGGCGAGATCTTCTCGATCGGCACGACCTTCCGGTCGCGCGAGTACACCGTGGCGATGTGGCCGCCCTCGGAGTCGAGGATGGTGGTGCGCTGACTCAGCGGCGGCGTCTTCAGGTTGGACGGGATCTCGTCGAATCCCTCGACCGTGCCTTTCGCCGCCAGCCCCAGCGCTCCGGCCGCGGGCAGGGCGATGCCCGCCAGCACGGCTCCGGAGAGCACACTGACACCGAGGAACTTGGCGGCCTGCTGGGTCCCGGTCAGACCTCCGCCCGAGCGCTTCTTTGGCATGGGGGCAGCCTACGTTCTCATTCGCCGGACACACGTATATGCCTTGGCCTAAGCTGCTCTCAACTGTCACAGCAGTGTGGTCCCACATCAAGACCCGTGCGTGACGTCGGCGTGAATTCCCGCGTACCCGAAGCGCGGTGAGTTCATGCCTGAATCCGGCTCATGTCCGATATGGGCATGATGTCCTGGGGTCACTCCCCTGGGTGACCTCACGCGCACGCATAGTCCGTTCGGGCCATTCAAGATTGGGCCCGAAGGGGGTGTTGCGCTGTCCCCACCTTCCGTAACGTCCCAACTGGCAGCGGTGAATATGCCGCTACCGCCGTGGGGGAGCCTCGATTCGGGAGAGGACGGCGCCGGTATGGGCTGGGTAGCTGACTGGAGTGCGCAGGCGGCCTGCCGCACTACCGATCCGGATGAACTTTTCGTGCAGGGTGCGGCGCAGAACAGGGCAAAGGCGGTGTGCACCGGATGTCCGGTGCGGACCGAGTGCCTCGCCGACGCCCTCGACAACCGCGTGGAATTCGGCGTGTGGGGCGGCATGACGGAGCGCGAGCGGCGCGCGTTGCTGCGCCGCCGGCCGACCGTCACCTCGTGGCGCCGGCTCCTGGAGACCGCGCGCACCGAGTACGAGCGGGGAGCGGGCCTGCTGCCCGTGGCGATGGACGACGACGCGACGTACGAGACGTACGCGGCGGTGGGCTAGGCCCGAGGGCCCGTCCCACCACGCCGTACTGGTCGGCGTGCCCGTCAGGGCATACGACCGACCGTCAGACGGTCACCGATCGCCCGTAGCCCGTCGAGGTCGTGCACATCGCCGGGCAGGGCGGCCACTTCGGCGACCGCCACCTCGGGGTGGAGCGCGGTGAAGCGATCGCGCGTGCGCTGTTCGCGTGCGAGCACCTGCATCCGCTCGGCATGGAGACGGAGCAGTCCTGCGGTCAGTTGCTGTACATCCGTGTCCGGCTCGGCTGTGGGGGCAGCCTCGGACGCGGAACGTGCGGCGGCGGTGGCGAGGTCTGCGGCGGGGTCCGCAGCGGGGTCTGACGGCTCGGGGGAAGTGGCCCGGGAGCCACGCCCAGGAGCCTTCCCGGCCCCCTGATCCACAATGCGCCCCTCGTCAAGATTTTCTGCGGCGGCCCGCGCCCGCTCGGCCGACAGCCGGGCGGCGCCGCTGCCGTGGACGCGATTGAGGACGAGACCGGCCAGCGGCATCTCCTCCGCGGCCAGCCGCTCCACGAAGTACGCCGCCTCGCGCAGCGCGTCCCGCTCCGGGGTGGCGACCACGAGGAAGGCCGTGCCCGGGGCCTGGAGCAGCTTGTACGTGGCGTCCGCGCGCGTCCGGAAACCGCCGAACATCGTGTCCATCGCCGCCACGAAGGTCTGCACGTCCTTCAGGAACTGCCCCCCGAGCAGCTTCCCCAGCGTGCCCGTCATCATCGACATGCCGACGTTCAGGAACTTCATCCCGGCCCGGCCGCCCACCTTCGCGGGCGCCATCAGGAGCTTGATGAACTTCCCGTCCAGGAAGGACCCGAGCCGCTTCGGCGCGTCCAGGAAGTCCAGCGCCGACCGGGACGGCGGCGTGTCGACCACGATCAGGTCCCACTCGTCCCTGGCCCGCAGCTGGCCCAGCTTCTCCATCGCCATGTACTCCTGCGTGCCGGCGAAGCCGGCCGACAGGGACTGGTAGAAGGGGTTCTCCAGGATCGCGCGGGCCCGGTCGGCGTCCGCGTGCGCCTCGACGATCTCGTCGAAGGTCCGCTTCATGTCGAGCATCATCGCGTGCAGTTCGCCGCCGTCGGAGCCCTTGATGCCCTCGACCTTGCGCGGCACGTTGTCCAGCGAGTCGATGCCCATCGACTGGGCGAGCCGGCGCGCCGGGTCGATGGTGAGCACCACCACCCGTCGGCCGCGCTCCGCCGCCCTCACCCCGAGGGCCGCCGCGGTCGTCGTCTTGCCGACGCCGCCCGCGCCGCAGCACACGATGATGCGGGTGGCCGGGTCGTCGATGAGCGGATCGAGCTCCAGGACGGGCGCGGTGTCCAGACCGTTCGACGCCGTCGCCGAATGCCCGGCCGCGTCCGTCGTCGAGTTCCCGGTCGAGTCCGTCGTCGCGTCCGTCGCCGAGTTCCCGGTCGCGTCCGTCGCCGAGGCCGCCGTCTTCTCCGTCACGCGCCCACCCCTTGTCTGCGCAGCTCCTTCGCCAGCCGGTAGAGCCCGGCGATGTCCGCCCCGTCCCCCAGGAAGGGCAGCTCGAACGTCGGCACCCCGATGCCGTTCAGCGCCTCCCGCTGGGCCCGCTCCAGCTCCACGCGCTGGGCGTGCTCCGCGGCCTGGTCGAGCAGCGGCTCGACCAGCTTCGCCCCGCCCTTGATGCCGACCGACGCCAGCGTTCCGGCGATGGCTTCCCGGTGGGCGCCGGAGGCGGCCCGTACCGCCGCCTCGTCCAGGACGTGCGGCCGGACCATGTTCACGATGGCGCGGCCCACGGGCAGTTCGGCCGCGCGCAGCTCGGCGATGCCGTCGGCGGTCTCCTGGACCGGCATCTCCTCCAGGAGCGTCACCAGATGCACCGCCGTGTCCGGGGACTTCAGGAAGCGCATGATGGCCTGGGCCTGATTGTGTATCGGGCCGATCCTCGCCAGGCCCGCCACCTCGTCGTTGACGTTGAGGAAGCGGGTGATGCGGCCGGTCGGCGGCGCGTCCATCACCACGTAGTCGTAGGTGAAGCCGCCCTGCTTCTCGCGGCGGCGGACCGCCTCGCACGCCTTGCCGGTCAGCAGCACGTCGCGGACGCCCGGCGCTATCGTCGTGGCGAAGTCGATCGCGCCGAGCTTCTTCAGGGCCCGGCCCGCGCTGCCGAGTTTGTAGAACATCTGGAGGTAGTCGAGGAGGGCGCGCTCGGCGTCGATCGCCAGGGCGAAGACCTCGCCGCCGCCCGGAGCGACGGCGATCTTCCGCTCCTCGTACGGCAACGCCTCCGTCTCGAAGAGCTGCGCGATGCCCTGCCTCCCCTCCACCTCGACCAGGAGGGTGCGCTTTCCCTCGGTGGCGAGGGCGAGCGCGAGTGCGGCGGCCACCGTCGTCTTACCGGTACCGCCCTTGCCGCTGACGACCTGGAGCCTGCTCACGCCTTCGAGCCTAACCACTGGCGGCCCGGCCCAATCAGAGGGCCGCCCCGGACGCGCCCCTGAATGAGCCCCTACGGGAACAGGGCGCTGCGCCGCAGCGGCTACAGTCGGCTCATGACCAAGTGGGAGTACGCGACTGTGCCGCTGCTGGTGCACGCGACGAAGCAGATTCTTGACACCTGGGGCGAGGACGGCTGGGAGCTCGTCCAGGTCGTGCCCGGGCCGAACAACCCCGAGCAGCTCGTGGCCTACCTGAAGCGGGAGAAGTCCTCGTGAGCGGGGCCGGAGCCGTCGAGGCGAAGATCGCCGAGCTGGGCCTGACCCTGCCCGAGGTCGTTCCGCCGATCGCCGCCTACCAGCCGGCCGTGCAGTCCGGCGTGTACGTCTACACCTCGGGCCAGCTCCCGATGGTGGCGGGCAAGCTGCCCATCACCGGCAAGGTCGGCGCGGAGGTCACGGCCGAGGAGGCCAAGGAGCTCGCCGCCACCTGCGCGCTGAACGCCCTGGCCGCCGTGAAGTCGATCGCCGGTGACCTGGACCGGATCAAGCGCGTCGTGAAGGTGGTCGGCTTCGTCGCCTCCGCCCCCGACTTCACCGGCCAGCCCGGCGTCATCAACGGCGCCAGCGAACTGCTCGGTGCCGTCCTCGGAGACAAGGGCGTGCACGCCCGCAGCGCCGTCGGCGTCACGGTCCTCCCGCTGGACGCCCCGGTCGAGCTCGAGGTCCAGGTGGAGCTCGTCCAGGACTGAGCCCCGTCGTCCCGCGCGGGCCACGCCCGCGGAGTCCGCGCGGGCCACGCCCGCGGAGTCCGCTCGGGGCGCCCGCAGAGTCCGCTCGGGGCGCTCGCGGAGCCTCGTAGAGCCGGTTTCCTCCCGCCCGGAGGGAATCGGCTCTCGTGCATTTCGATGCTTGCGCATAGCATCCGGCCATGTCGAATGGTCAGTCGAATGGTCAGTGGTACCCACCGGAATGGCCCGACCGCATCCGGGCCCTCGCGGCCGGTGAGCTCGTCCCCGCGACACCCAGGCGGGCCGCCACCGTGCTGCTCCTGAAGGACGGCCCGGACGGCCCCCTCGTCCACATGCTGCGCCGTCGTGCCTCCATGGCCTTCGCGGGCGGCGCGTACGCCTACCCCGGCGGCGGTGTCGATCCGCGGGACGAGCACCCCGTGCGCTGGGCAGGCCCCTCCCGCGAGGAGTGGGCGGCCCGGCTCGGGCTCACGGATCCCGCCGAGGCGCAGGCGGTGGTGTGCGCGGCGGTCCGCGAGACGTACGAGGAGGCGGGCGTCCTGCTCGCCGGCGAGACCGAGGACACGGTCGTCGGCGACACGACCGGCGAGGACTGGGAGAAGGACCGCGAGGCCCTGGTGGCCCGCGAGCTGTCCTTCGCCGACTTCCTCGACCGGCGCGGGCTCGTGCTGCGCTCGGACCTGCTCGGCGAGTGGGCCCGCTGGATCACGCCCGAGTTCGAGCAGCGGCGCTACGACACGTGGTTCTTCGTGGCGGCGCTGCCGGCCGGCCAGCGCACCCGGAACGCCTCCACCGAGGCCGACCGCACCGTCTGGATCCGCCCGGCGGACGCCGCGGCCGGCTACGACCGGGGCGAGTTCACGATGATGCCGCCGACCATCTCCACCCTCCGCGGCATCCAGGGGTATGGGAGCGCCGCGGCGGCCCTGGCCGCGGCGGTCGGCCAGGACATGACCCCCGTCCTCGCGCAGGCCCGGCTCGACGGCGACCGCCTGGTCCTGAGCTGGCCGGGGCACGACGAGTTCACCAAGCACATCCCCACGGAACCGTCCGGGGGATCCGCCGGGGGTGCGTCATGAGCGACGCCGCCGCCCTCCCGGGGCAGCCGCGCGGCGCCGTGGTCTCGGGACCCGGCACCACGCGCGCGTACAACGTCCTCGCGCCCAACCCGTCCGCGATGACCCTGGACGGCACCAACACCTGGATCGTCGCCGAGCCGGACTCCGACCTGGCCGTCGTCATCGACCCCGGGCCGCTCGACGAGGGGCATCTGCGGCGGGTCGTCGAGACCGCCGAGAAGCTCGGCAAGCGGATCGGGCTCACCCTGCTCACCCACGGGCACCCGGACCACGCCGAGGGCGCGGCGCGGTTCGCCGAGATCACCCGGACCACGGTGCGGGCGCTCGACCCCGCGCTGCGGCTCGGCGACGAGGGCCTGGCCGCGGGGGACGTGATCACCACCGGCGGGCTCGAACTGCGGGTGGTCCCCACGCCCGGGCACACCTCGGACTCGCTCTGTTTCCACATCCCGGCCGACCGGGCGGTGCTGACCGGGGACACGATCCTGGGGCGCGGCACGACGATGGTGGCGCACCCCGACGGGCGGCTCGGCGACTACCTGGACTCGCTGCGGCGGCTGCGCGCGCTCACCCTCGACGACGGGGTCCACACGGTCCTGCCGGGTCACGGGCCGGTCCTGGAGGACGCGCAGGGGGCCGTGGAGTTCTACCTGGCGCACCGCGCGAGCCGGCTGGCCCAGGTCGAGACGGCCGTCGAGAGCGGTCACCGGACGGCTCCGGAGGTCGTGGCCCACGTGTACGCGGACGTGGACCGCTCGCTGTGGCCCGCCGCGGAGCTCTCCGTCCGGGCGCAACTGGACTACCTGAAGGAGCACGGCCTGATCTGACGAGGGGGACCCGCAACCGGGAGGCGCCGCCAGGTGTCTTACGCTCCGCTTACATCTGGCCGTAGCTCTCGGGGGGAAGCCCGTGTTCGTCATAGCCATCCTGCTCGTCATAGCGGCAGCGGTGCTCTACTTCATCGGCCGCGCGAACGACACCCGCGGCCTCAAGCTGGGCGCGCTCGGCGCGGTGATCGCCGGCGTGTTCTCGCTGGTCGTCAGCATGACCTACGTGATCAGCGCGTACGAGGTCGGCGTCCCGGTCGCCTTCGGCAAGGTCGGCACGCCGATGACCTCCGGCATGCACGTGAAGTCGCCGTTCACGAACGTCACGACCTTCTCCACCCGGCCCGTGGACCTCAACCTCTCCGACAAGGACGTGGTCGAGGTCCGCTCCTCGCAGGGCGGCGTGATGTACGCCGAGGTCACCGTGAAGTGGGCGGTCCACCCGTCCAAGGCAGTCGAGCTCTACAAGCTGGCCGGCAGCGAGGACGCCATCCAGCAGCGGCTGGTCTACCCGGACAGCCGGGAGATCGTCCGCAACGTCTTCGCCCGCTACACGAGCGAGCAGGGCTACGCCTCCGACCGCGAGAAGATCAACGCCGAGATCGCCCAGCTCATCAAGGAGCGCCTCGCCCCGCGCGGCATCGACGTCACCACCGTCAACCTGCGCAACGTGAAGCCCTCGCAGGCCCTGCAGGACCAGATCGACCGCAAGATCCAGCAGCAGCAGGCCACCGAGCGCGCCCTGGAGGCCGCCCGTACCGCCAAGGCGGAGTCCGACCGGCGCCGGATCGAGGCCGAGGGCATCGCCCGCGCCAACAAGATCCTCAACGACTCGCTGACCGACAAGGTCCTCATGAACCAGTGCATCGACGCCTACAAGGAGGCCGCGGCGAAGAACCCGGTCTACGCGGTGCCCTGCGGTGGCGGCGGCTCGAACCCGCTGATCGTGGACGGCACCAAGCGCTGAGCCCGGACGCTGAACAGCACACGGAAGGGGGCCGCCCGGTTCGACCGGGCGGCCCCTTCCGTGTGCTGTGCGGCTCCGCTTACCGGGAGCGCTTCGCGAGGCGCTCCACGTCCAGCAGGATCACGGCGCGGGCCTCCAGGCGCAGCCAGCCGCGCTGGGCGAAGTCGGCGAGCGCCTTGTTGACCGTCTCGCGGGAGGCGCCGACCAGCTGGGCCAGCTCCTCCTGCGTGAGGTCGTGCACGACGTGGATGCCCTCCTCCGACTGCACGCCGAAGCGGCGCGACAGGTCGAGGAGCGCGCGGGCGACACGGCCCGGGACGTCGGAGAAGACCAGGTCGGACATCTGGTCGTTGGTCTTGCGCAGGCGGCGGGCGACGGCGCGCAGCAGGGCGCTGGCCACCTCGGGGCGCGCGTTCAGCCAGGGCTGGAGGTCGCCGTGGCCGAGGCCGAGCAGCTTGACCTCGGTCAGCGCGGTCGCCGTGGCGGTGCGCGGGCCCGGGTCGAACAGCGACAGCTCGCCGATGAGCTCTCCGGGGCCGAGGACCGCCAGCATGTTCTCGCGGCCGTCGGGGGACGTCCGGTGCAGCTTCACCTTGCCCTCGGTGACCACGTAGAGCCGGTCACCCGGGTCGCCCTCGTGGAAGAGCGCGTCGCCTCGGGCAAGCGTCGCCTCACTCATCGAGGCGCGCAGCTCAGCGGCCTGCTCGTCGTCGAGCGCCGCGAACAGCGGGGCGCGTCGCAGAACGTCGTCCACGAGTTCTCTCCTATGTCGACCTCAGTGCGATCAATCACAACAAGTTTGACTCACCGGAGGGCCTTTCCGTACGTCAGGGGCCCGATTGGGTCGCGATCCGGTGCGCGCGGGGCGGATGTCGGTGGCGGCCCCTAGGCTGGCCGGGTGTCCAACTCGCCGGTGAGAGCACAGGCCAAGGGGGCTGGAAGAGTGCGGGACGAGGGTAATTCCGCTGTGGGCGAACACGGAGTGTCGAAACAGACAAAAGTGACGAAACGCGCGCCGTCGAAGCGTTCCGGGGCGAAGTCGACGCCGTCGGAGGAGCCGGTGAAGGCTCCGAAGGCGACCAAGGCGACCAAGGCGGCAAAGACGGTGAAGGCGGCGAACGAGGCCAAGTCGACGGCGAAGGAGACCGGGCCAGCGGCGAAGGGCACCGCCGGGGCCGGGAAGGCCGCCAGGCCCGCCAAGCCCGAGTCGCACCTCGCCATGGTCCGGCGGGCCCGGAGGATCAACCGGGAGCTGGCCGAGGTCTACCCGTACGCCCATCCGGAGCTCGACTTCCGCAATCCCTTCGAGCTCCTGGTCGCCACGGTGCTCTCGGCCCAGACCACCGACCTGCGGGTCAACCAGACCACCCCGGCGCTGTTCGCGAAGTACCCGACCCCCGAGGACCTGGCCGCCGCCGTCCCCGAGGACGTCGAGGAGCTGATTCGGCCGACCGGGTTCTTCCGCGCCAAGACCAAGTCGATCATGGGCCTCGCCGCCGCCCTCCGGGACGACTTCGCGGGCGAGGTGCCCGGCCGCCTGGAGGACCTGGTCAAGCTGCCCGGCGTCGGCCGCAAGACCGCCTTCGTGGTCCTGGGCAATGCCTTCGGTGTCCCCGGCATCACCGTCGACACCCACTTCATGCGGCTCGCCCGGCGCTGGAAGTGGACCGAGTCCGACGACCCGGTGAAGATCGAGGCCGAGGTCGCCGCCATCTTTCCCAAGAGCGACTGGACCATGCTCTCGCACCGGGTGATCTTCCACGGCCGCCGCATCTGCCACGCCCGCAAGCCCGCCTGCGGTGCCTGTCCGATCACCCACCTCTGCCCCGCATACGGGGAGGGCGAGACGGACCCGGAGAAGGCCAGGAAGCTCCTGAAGTACGAGAAGGGCGGCTTCCCCGGCCAGCGGCTCAACCCGCCCCCGGACTACCCCGGCCGCCCGGCGCCCCCGCTGGGAGCGGACGAGTGAACCCCGGCCGGGCCCCACGAGGCCCCTGGGTGCGAGGCCCCGGGGTGCGAGGCGCCGGGGTGCGAGGCCCCGGGAAGGCAGCCTCGGGGATCGCAGCCCCGGGGAACGACGCCCCGGGGGAACGAACCCGTATGTCGATCGCGTTGTGAACCACGGGGGTGCCTATGACGCGCACTGGTGAAGAGATCCACGGAACGGGCGGGCTGCTCGACCGCGAGGGCCTGCCCGAATGGCTCGCGCCGGTCGACCGGGCGGCCCGCACGGTCGCGCCCGAGCAGCTGAGCCGGTTCCTGCCGCCCAAGAACGGCGCGGGCCGGCAGTCCGCCGTGCTGATCCTCTTCGGCGAGGGCCCGCGCGGCCCCGAGCTGCTGCTCATGGAGCGCTCGGGCAGCCTCCGCTCGCACGCCGGCCAGCCCTCCTTCCCCGGCGGCGCCCTGGACCCCGAGGACGGCGACCCGGCCGAGGGCGGGCTGCTGCGGGCCGCGCTGCGCGAGGCCCGGGAGGAGACCGGGCTCGACCCGGCCGGTGTCCAGCTCTTCGGCGTGCTGCCCCGGCTCTACATCCCGGTGAGCGGCTTCGTCGTCACCCCAGTCCTCGGCTGGTGGCGCGAGCCCAGCCCCGTCGGCGTCGTGGACCCCGCCGAGACCGCCCGGGTCTTCACCGTCCCCGTGGCGGATCTCACGGACCCCGGGAACCGCGCGACCACGATCCACCCCAGCGGTCACCAGGGCCCCGCATTCCTGGTCGCATCGGCCCTGGTCTGGGGTTTTACGGCCGGAGTGATCGACCGGATCCTGCACTACGCGGGCTGGGAGCGCCCCTGGGACCGGTCCAAGCAGGTCCCGCTCGACTGGAGGTCATGACAGGCTGACCCCGGGGCGACCGAGACGAATCTGCGAGGCTATTGACGGTGAACGTGCTGGACATCTTGTTGCTGCTCGCCGCCGTGTGGTTCGCGATCATCGGTTACCGCCAGGGCTTCGTGGTCGGCATCCTCTCGGTGATCGGGTTCCTGGGCGGCGGACTCGTCGCCGTCCTGCTGCTGCCGGTCATCTGGAACCAGCTGACCGACCACAGCCAGGTCACCACCACGGCGACGGTCGTCTTCGTGATGGTGGTGATCATCTGCGCCTCCGTCGGCCAGGCCTTCACCACCCACCTCGGCAACAAGCTGCGCCGCCACATCACCTGGTCGCCCGCCCGCGCCCTGGACGCCACCGGCGGCGCCCTGGTGAACGTGGTGGCGATGCTGCTCGTGGCCTGGCTGCTCGGCTCCGTGCTCGCCCGCACCGCCATGCCCACCCTGAGCAAGGAGGTGCGCAGCTCCAAGGTGTTGCTCGGGGTGGAGCAGGTGATGCCCGATCAGGCGTCGACCTGGTTCACGAACTTCACCTCGATGCTCGCCCAGAACGGCTTCCCGCAGGTCTTCAGCCCGTTCGCCAACGAGCCCATCACCGAGGTCAGTCCGCCCGACCCGGCGCTCGCCGGCAGCCCGGTCGCCGCCCGCGCCCAGCGCTCCATCGTCAAGGTCGTCGGTACCGCCCCGAGCTGCGGCAAGGTCCTCGAAGGCACCGGCTTCGTCTTCGCCGACCGCCGCGTCATGACCAACGCCCATGTCGTCGGCGGGGTCGACGAGCCGACCGTGCAGATAGGCGGCGAGGGACGGCTCTACGACGCCAAGGTCGTGCTCTACGACTGGAAGCGCGACATCGCCGTCCTCGACGTGCCGGACTTGGACGCCGAGCCGCTCCAGTTCACCGACGACGACGCCCGCAGCGGCGACAACGCGATCGTGGCCGGCTTCCCGGAGAACGGCGCGTACGACGTGCGCTCGGCGCGTGTCCGAGGCCGGATCAACGCCGACGGCCCGGACATCTACCACCGCGGCGAGGTGCGCAGGGACGTGTACTCGCTGTACGCGACGGTCCGTCAGGGCAACTCCGGCGGCCCGCTGCTCACCGCGGACGGCAAGGTCTACGGCGTGATCTTCGCCCGCTCCCTCGACGACACCAACACCGGCTACGCGCTGACGGTCGACGAGATCCGGGACGACATCTCCCGGGGCCGCTCCGCCAACCAGCAGGTCGACAGCCAGGGCTGCGCGCTCTAGCCGGTGTCTCCGGCCCGTTCCGGCCCATCGGGGCCGGACGGGGCCGGGCCCTGGCGGCGGTCGTGGAGGGGCCTCCCGCGGCTACGTACGGGCGTGACGCAGCCGGGCGGATACCCAGCGGGCCCGGCGGCGGAGGATCCGCGAGATCCCCACGTCCCGCGCGGGGTGCGGGTGTCCCTGGTCCTGCGTGCTCCCCCGGTCCGGGGATCCGGATCCGCCGATCGAGCGGCGGTCGTGTGCCGTGTCACCGTAGTCGTGCGTCCAGCCCATACCCGGACGTCTGCCCGGGGCCCAAGGTCGGTAACCGCCCGGGGGCCCGCCAATTGGCGTATGCGCGAGGCACATGGCAGTTCGACGCACGCCCGTGCGGCGGCCGCGTGGCAGGCGCGTGTCAGCGGTCCGGCTCGGGGTCCTTCAGCCAGTTGACGAGCTCCGAGGTGAACGCGGCCGGGTCCTCCTCGTGCGGGAAGTGCCCCAGCCCGTCGAAGAGCCGCCAGCGGTACGGGGCCTCCACGAACTGCCCGGAGCCCGCCGCGCTGCGGGTCCGCATCACCGGGTCGAGCGAGCCGTGCAGATGCAGCGTCGGCACCTGTACCGGCCGCTTCATGCGCCGGTTGAACTGGATGCCGTCCGGCCGGGCCAGCGACCGCACCATCCACCGGTACGGCTCGATCGAGCAGTGCGCCGTCGACGGGATGCACATGGCCCGCCGGTAGACGCCGAGCGCGTTGTCGTCGGTCGCCGACCGGAGGTTCGGCCCCGACCAGTCCTGGATCAGCCTGCCCACCAGTGCCGCCTCGTCCGCGACGAGCTGACGCTCCGGCAGCCACGGGCGCTGGAAGCCCCACACGTACGAGCCGGCCCGCGACTGGGCGAAGTCGGAGAGCATCGCCGAGCGCCAGCGGCGCGGGTGCGGCATCGAGGAGACGACGAGTCGGCGCACCAGCTTCGGGCGCATCACGGCCGCCGTCCACGCCAGATAGCCGCCGAGGTCGTGGCCGACGAGCGCCGCGTCCGGCTCGCCGAGCGAGCGGACCACACCCGTGATGTCGAGGGCCAGGTTGGCCGGGTCGTAACCGCGCGGCGTGCGGTCGCTGCCGCCCACGCCGCGCAGGTCCATGGCCACGGCCCGGAAGCCGGCCTCCGCCAGGGCGGGCAGCTGGTGCCGCCAGGTCCACCAGAACTGCGGGAAGCCGTGCAGCAGCAGCACCAGCGGTCCGTCGCCCATCTCGGCGATGTGGAAGCGGGCACCGTTGGCCGCCACGTCGCGGTGGGTCCACGGTCCGTCGATGCGGATCGGGCTCGCGCTGTTGGCGCTGCTGCTCTCAGGGACGGTCATACAGACGAGCGTCCCACAGACGCGGCCTTGTCCAGGGCGACCGGGGTCGCGTCGGCCGCCGGGCGCGGGTGCGGCTTGACGTTCTGCATGATCGCCGCGGTCTGCTTCGCGGAGGCGATCGACTTCTCCGGCTTCTTCAGCTTGCGGAACTTCGCGTAGGCGAGGAGGCCGAACAGCCCGGCGATCAGCACGTTCGCCGTGAACGAGAGCAGGAAGCACCAGACCATGTTCCAGCCGCCGTTGCCGTTGTGGCCGCCGGTCCACGTGTTGATGGCGTAGGCGAGCGCGAAGCTCAGCAGCGGCAGCGAGAACAGCAGCACCACGCCGGCGGCGATGCCGGCGGCGCTGCCGATCGCACCACGCTTCACGTCCTGCCGGATCTCGGCCTTCGCCAAGGCGATCTCGTCGTGCACCAGGGCGGACATCTCGGCGGTCGCCGAGGCGACCAGCTGGCCGAGGCTGCGCTCGGTTCCGTCGAACGGGTCGCTCATCGCTGCTCCCTCTCCTCCTGTACGGTCCGACCTCAGATCATGCCGGACGGTCGGCCTCGTCGCGCGATGCCCCCGCCAGTTCGGCGCGCTTCCGGTGCTCGGCGGCCTTGGCTTCGTAGATCTCGGCCATCCTCAGGTGGTACTCCGGGTTGTGCTCCTCGTAGACGTCGGGGATGCCGTCGTGGTCCTCGTCGCGCTCCTCCTCGACGACCAGCGCCTGGTACTTGCGGACCCGCAGTTTCAGCAGCACCGAGGCGAGGACGGCGGCTATCAGGGAGCCGATGAGGACGGAGGCCTTCACCTCGTCGGTGAGGACGGGGTCGTCCGTGAAGGCGAGCTCGCCGATGAGCAGCGACACGGTGAAGCCGATGCCGGCGAGCGAGGCGACGGCGAAGACGTCCGGCCAGGCCAGGTCGGGGTTGAGCGAGGCCCTGGTGAATCGGGCGGCGAGCCAGGTGCCGCCGAAGATGCCGACCGCCTTGCCGACCACGAGTCCGAGCACCACACCGAGGGTGACGGGCTGCGTGAAGACGTCGGTGATGGCCCCACCGGACACCGTGACCCCGGCGGAGAAGAGGGCGAAGAGCGGCACGGCCAGACCCGCGGAGATCGGGCGCACCAGGTGCTCGATGTGCTCGCCGGGGGAGTGCTGCTCGCCCTCCCGGGTGGTGCAGCGCAGCATCAGGCCCATGGCGACGCCGGCGATGGTGGCGTGGACGCCGCTGTTGTACATCAGACCCCAGATGACCAGGGCGAGCGGGACGTACACGTACCAGCCGCGCACGCCCTTGCGCAGCAGCAGCCAGAAGAGGGCGAGTCCGGCGAAGGCGCCGCCGAGGGCGGCGAAGTTCAGGTCGCCGGTGAAGAAGATCGCGATGATAAGGATCGCGAACAGGTCGTCGACGACGGCGAGCGTGAGCAGGAAGGCCCGCAGCGCGGACGGCAGCGAGGTGCCGATCACGGCGAGGACGGCGAGCGCGAAGGCGATGTCGGTGGCCGTGGGCACGGCCCAGCCGTCGAGGCTGCCGCCGCCGGCGACGTTCACCAGCGTGTAGACGACGGCGGGCACGGCCATGCCGCATATCGCGGCGATGACGGGCAGGGCGGCGGCCTTGGGGTCGCGCAGCTCACCCGCGACGAGCTCGCGCTTGAGCTCGATCCCGGCGACGAAGAAGAAGATCGCGAGCAGCCCGTCGGCGGCCCAGTGCTGGATGGACAGGTCGAGCCCGAGGGCGGCCGGACCGATGTGGAAGTCCGAGACGGTCGCGTAGCTGTCCTTGAGGGGCGTGTTGGCCCAGACGAGCGCGACGACGGCGGCGACCAGGAGCAGCACGCCACCGACGGTCTCGGTGCGCAGCGCGTCGGCGACGTACCGGCGCTCGGGCAGCGAGAGTCGACCGAGGAACTTGCGGTCGGTGGGGGCGGGCGTGGTCGCGGGCACGAGGACCTCCGGTCGGTGGGCAGCACAGAGCACATGCCGACCAGACTTCCCGGCGCACCTAGGTGTTCTTGTCGCGTCACTGACGCGATCCTTACTTTACCTAAAGATGCTCGGTGGTGTCCGGTGATCTTCACTTTAGGTGCATAGGCGGACACCAGCACCCCCTGTGGACAACGGCCTGTGGACAACCCTGGGGCACAGCGCGAAGGCGCCCGCCCCCACGTCGGGGACGGGCGCCTCGGTGCCGTGACGAGGCTCAGTCCTCGCTGCCCGCCGCCGGCAGCTTCGTCTGGATGAGGTCCATCACCGACGAGTCGGTCAGCGTGGTGACGTCACCCAGCTCCCGGTTCTCGGCGACGTCCCGCAGCAGGCGCCGCATGATCTTGCCCGAGCGGGTCTTCGGCAGCTCGGCCACCGGCAGGATCCGCTTCGGCTTGGCGATCGGGCCGAGGGTCGCGCCGACGTGGTTGCGCAGCTCGGCGACGAGCCCCTCGTCCTCGCTGGCCGTGCCGCGCAGGATCACGAAGGCGACGATCGCCTGGCCGGTGGTCTCGTCGGCGGCGCCGACGACGGCCGCCTCGGCGACGGACGGGTGGGAGACCAGCGCGGACTCGACCTCGGTGGTGGAGATGTTGTGGCCCGAGACGAGCATGACGTCGTCGACGCGGCCGAGCAGCCAGATGTCGCCGTCGTCGTCCCGCTTGGCACCGTCGCCCGCGAAGTACTTGCCCTCGAAGCGCGACCAGTAGGTGTCGATGAAGCGCTGGTCGTCGCCCCAGATGGTGCGGAGCATGGACGGCCACGGCTCGGTGAGGACCAGGTAGCCGCCGCCCCCGTTCGGGACCTCGGTCGCCTCGTCGTCGACGACGGTGGCGGAGATTCCGGGCAGCGGGCGCTGCGCCGAGCCGGGCTTGGTCTCGGTGACGCCGGGCAGCGGCGAGATCATCATCGCGCCGGTCTCGGTCTGCCACCAGGTGTCCACGATGGGGCACTTGTCGGCACCGATGTGCTTGCGGTACCAGACCCAGGCCTCGGGGTTGATCGGCTCGCCGACCGAGCCGAGGACGCGCAGCGACGACAGGTCGAACTTGGCGGGGATGTCGTCGCCCCACTTCATGAAGGTGCGGATCGCGGTCGGCGCCGTGTAGAGGATGGTGACGCCGTACTTCTGCACGATCTCCCAGAACCGGCCCTGGTGCGGGGTGTCCGGGGTGCCCTCGTACATGACCTGGGTGGCGCCGTTGGCCAGCGGCCCGTAGACGATGTACGAGTGGCCGGTGACCCAGCCGATGTCGGCGGTGCACCAGTAGACGTCGGTCTCCGGCTTGAGGTCGAAGACGGCGTGGTGGGTGTACGCGGCCTGCGTCAGGTAGCCGCCGGAGGTGTGCAGGATGCCCTTCGGCTTACCGGTCGTGCCGGAGGTGTAGAGGATGAAGAGCGGGTGCTCCGCCTCGAAGGCCTCCGGGGTGTGCTCGGCGGACTGGCGGGCGACGATGTCGTCCCACCAGACGTCGCGGCCCTCGGTGAAGGCGGTGTCCTGGCCGGTGCGGCGGACCACGAGGACGTGCTCGACCTGCGGGCAGCGGGACACGGCCTCGTCGATGGCCGGCTTGAGCGCGGACGGCTTGCCGCGGCGGTAGCCGCCGTCGGCGGTGACGACCAGCTTGGCGTCGGCGTCCTGGATGCGGGAGGCGACGGCGTCGGCCGAGAAGCCGCCGAAGACCACGGAGTGGGCTGCGCCGATGCGGGCGCAGGCCAGCATGGTGATGGCCGCCTCGGGGATCATGGGCAGGTAGACGGCGACGCGGTCGCCCTTGCGGACGCCCAGCTCGGTCAGGGCGTTGGCGGCCCGGGAGACCTCGTCCTTGAGCTCGGCGTAGGTGAGGGAGCGGCTGTCGCCGGGCTCGCCCTCGAAGTGGATGGCGACCCGGTCACCGTTGCCGGCCTCGACGTGCCGGTCGACGCAGTTGTATGCGACGTTCAGCTCGCCGTCGGCGAACCACTTGGCGAACGGCGGGTTCGACCAGTCGAGGGTCTCGGTCGGCTCGGTGGCCCAGGTGAGCCGCTTGGCCTGCTCGGCCCAGAAACCCAGCCTGTCCGCCTTGGCCTGCTCGTACGCCTCCGCCGTCACGTTGGCGTTCGCGGCCAGCTCCGCGGGCGGCGCGAAGCGGCGCTCTTCCTTGAGCAGATTGGCCAAGGATTCGTTGCTCACGACATCTCCCTTTCCCAGGGCGTCCTATGTGCCTGTGTGTCCCGCCTCATAGCTCATCAGGCGGATGCCCGGGTGACAAGAGCCTCCCGGCAATTGGTTTAGACCTGTGAGGGTATGCGGGGGTGGCCGCCGCCCCCCGAGCGGAAGGGGGCGGCGGCCACACACACTGGCACGGACGAACGGAACGGAAGGTTCAGGACGCGCGGGCGATCTCCCTCGCCTCCGTCCCGGACTCCGTCCGCCCCGACGCGGGCGGCACGTGGTTGAAGACGTCGTCGTAGCTGTGCACCTCGTCCGTGCCGGCCAGCAGATAGGCCTGGGCCTCGCCCACGTGGAAGTACATCCCGTGCAGCGTCAGCGTGCCTTCGGCGAGCCGCCGCGCCACCGGCTCGTACGCCCGCAGGTGCTCCAGCTGCTGCACCACATTGGTCAGGCACAGCTGCTCGACCGCGTCCGCGGGCAGCCGCCCGGAGATCCTGGCCCAGGCGTGCCGACGGCTCGCCATCCGCGCCAGGCTCGGCCTGCCGTGCCGCAGCCAGCGCCGCAGCGGGCTGGGCGGATCGTCCGGGCCGCTGTTCAGCAGGGCCTGCATCGCGCCGCAGCCGGAGTGGCCGCAGACCGTGATCGACTCGACCCGCAGCACTTCCACCGCGTACTCGATGGCCGCGGCCACCGAATCGTCCCCGCTCTCCTCGCCGGGCAGCGGGACCAGAT
Organism: Streptomyces sp. NPDC051921; assembly: GCF_040680975.1. Lineage (NCBI taxonomy): Bacteria > Bacillati > Actinomycetota > Actinomycetes > Kitasatosporales > Streptomycetaceae > Streptomyces > Streptomyces sp. NPDC051921. The sequence continues at coordinate 148,950 of NZ_JBFAXU010000018.1, read as the reverse complement.
TGCCCACGTTGCGCACGGTGAAGAGGTCGCCCGGGCCGCTCGACGTGATCATGCTGGTGACCAGCCGGGAGTCGGCACAGGTCAGGAAGAGCTGCGAGGGTCGCTGCCCCTCCCGCGCGAGGCGCGCCAGCTCGTCCCGCACCAGCGGTGCCGTGTCCCGCTGGAAGGCGCCGATGCCGCTCGCCAACCGGTGCCCGGTGGCCGCCGTCTCGTCGGCGCCGGCAGCCTCGTCCGGGCCGGCGGCGCCGTCGGCGGACCGCTGCTCTCCGCACTGGTGGTTGCGCCACGGCGTCCACGGGCGGCAGCAAGGGTGCCTGCCGGACTCCGACCCGGCTCCGTCGCCGGACGCGTCCGGCGCGGTGAGGGCCTGGCTTGGGTCGGCGAGCCGACCGCCGGAGGGGCCGGTCGTCTCCACCGCGCCGCCACGGGCCAGATGCGCGGTCTGCCAGTCGTGCAGTGCCTCGTACGCCGCGTGGTCCATGAAGGAGCCGTCCAGCTCCACCACCACGTCGGCGCCCGAGGGGATCTGGTGCAGGGCCCGGCTCAGCCGGGGCACCGCGAGGAAGGTCAACTGACCTCGGATGCGCACCAGATGGCGTCCGTCCGTCTCTTCCCGGGTGATCCGGGTGCGGGCCAGGCGGTGCAGCGCGACGGCGACCGCCACCGCGATCCCGACGGCCACGCCCTCCAGGATGCCGACGAACACCACACCCGCCAGCGTCACGATGTACACCAGGACTTCACGGTGACGGGTGACGGTGCGGATGTGCGTGATGCTGACCATCTGGATGCCGACGACCATGACGAGGGCGGCGAGCGCGGACAGCGGGATGAGGTCGAGGGCCGGGGCGAGCAGCAGCGCCGCGAGCACGATCCACACGCCGTGCAGTATCGACGAGTTCCGGCTGACGGCCCCCGCCGAGACGTTCGCGACGCTGCGCACCGCGACTCCGGCCACGGGCAGGCCGCCGAGCGCCCCGGACACCATGTTCGCCGCGCCCTGGCCCGCGAGTTCGCGGTCGAGCCGCGAGCGGGGGGCGGCGGACACTCCGGTGTCGGCGGCGCGCTTCGCCACCAGCTTGTCGACGGCGACGGCGGACAGCAGCGACTGCACGCTGGTCACCAGCGTGATGGTGAGCACCCCGGCCGCGATCCCGAGGAGCGGCCCCTCAGGAAGCCCGGGCAGCGCGTGGCTGCTCCACGAGGGCAGGTCGACCCGCGGCACGCCGAGCCCGGCGAGCGTCGCGACGCCCGTGGCGGCGGCCACCGCGACGAGCGCGGCGGGCACCGCGCGCAGCTTCCGTCCCGTACGGCCGGGCAGACGCGGCCAGAGCAGGAGCAGGCCGATGGTGAGGGCGCTCACGACGAGCGCGGCGGCGGAGGTGTGCGCCAGCTGGGCGGGCAGGCCGAGGACGTTGTCGACGGCGGAGCTCTGCGGATTGCCGCCGAGCACGATGTGCAGCTGGGCGAGGGCGATGGTGACGCCGATGCCCGCGAGCATGCCGTGCACGATGGCGGGGGAGACGGCCAGGGCGGAGCGGGCCACTCTGAGGGCTGCCAGGCCGAGTTGGGCGAGGCCGGCGAGGACCGTGATGGCGCACGTGGTGCGCCAGCCGTAGCGCTGGATCAACTCGGCGGTGACCACGGTCAGTCCGGCGGCGGGGCCGCTGACCTGGAGCGGGGAGCCGCCGAGGCGCCCGGCGACGATGCCGCCGACGGCGGCGGCCACCAGGCCGGCCTGGAGCGGCGCGCCGGTGGCGAGGGCGATGCCGAGGGAGAGCGGCAGCGCGATCAGGAAGACGGCGACGGACGCGGACAGGTCCGCGCCGGCGATGCGGAAGCGGCGGCGTGGGCCGTCCGGCGGACTGTGCGGCCGCTGGATGCGGGGCCGGGTGGTGGTGCGGTCAGGGGTGCAAAGGGTCATGTTCCCGTCTCCTCCGGGGCAGCGCGGTCGCGGCTCGTGCGGGGTGCAGCGGCGGGTCCATCGATGAACAGGGGGCAGTTCCGAGGCAACGCTCGGTAAATGGATGGTAATGGAGAGTAAAGAGTGCGGCATTATTTTCGGGGCAAACGGGGCAAGGATTCACCGGTTCCGGTGACAGAACGTAGCCGTGCCGCTTGTCGTTGACGCTCTTCGGCCGTCCTGGTGCGAGGTTGACGCCGCTTGTACGGAAATCCGAGAAGCGGAAAAGAGGTGGGCGGATGTCAGTCGCCGGGAGCAGCGCCGGGAGAAGGAACACTGTCCGGAAGAGGGTGCTCGCCGTCGGTGCCCTCGCCATCGCACTGACGTCCGGCCTGGCCGGCTGCTCGGGCTCCGGAGGTCCGGGCTCCGGCGGTTCGGGCCCCGCGGGGGCGCGGGGCGACACGGGCGCCAAGAAGGCCCCGGCCGCGGCCCCGCAGAACGCGGTGCGGCTGATCGGCGACGGCTCCACCGCCTTCACCGGCGCCCAGCCCCACCAGCCGGTCTGGCGGAAGCTGGCCCCCGGTCAGCAGCCGCCGCAGTTCGTGGTGTTCTCCTGGGACGGCGCGGGCGAGGACAGCCAGAAGCTCTTCTCGCACTTCCGCAAGGTCGGCAAGCGTTACGGCGCGACGATGACGTACTTCCTCAGCGGCGTGTACCTCCTGCCGGAGGACAAGCGCGAGCTCTACGACCCGCCGCAGCACTCCCCGGGCCGCTCCGACATCGGCTTCAACGACGTCCAGGGCATCCGCGACACCGTGCGTGAACTGCGCGGCGCGTGGGAGGAGGGCAACGAGGTCGGCACACACTTCAACGGGCACTTCTGCGGCAGCGACGGGGGTGTGGGCACCTGGTCGGTCGACGAGTGGAAGAGCGAGATCAACCAGGCCAAGTCCTTCGTCAAGAACTGGAAGACCAACGCCGGCCTGAAGGACGAGAAGCCGCTCCCGTTCGACTACGACAAGGAGCTGGTCGGCGCCCGGACGCCGTGCCTGGAGGGCCGCAAGAACTTCGTCCGGGCGGCCTCGCAGATGGGCTTCCGCTACGACACGAGCGGCGTCAACGACCAGATCTGGCCCAAGAAGGACGAGGGCCTGTGGGACCTGTCGATGCAGCTCGTCCCGGTCCCCGGCCGCGCCTTCCAGACCCTCTCGATGGACTACAACTTCCTCGTGAACCAGTCGGGCACGACGAAGGGCAACCCGTCGATGCACGAGTACTGGGGCAACCAGATGCGCGACGGCCTCGTGCAGGCCTTCGAGCGCTCGTACCGGGGAAACCGCGCGCCGCTGATCATCGGCAACCACTTCGAGTCCTGGAACGGCGGCACGTACATGCGCGCCATCGAGGAGACGATCGCCAAGGTCTGCGTCCAGAAGGACGTCGAGTGCGTCTCCTTCCGTCAGCTCGCCGACTGGCTCGACGCCCAGGACCCGGCCGTCGTCGCCAAGCTCCGCACCCTGAAGGTCGGCGAGGCCCCGCCGGCCGGCTGGAAGTCCTTCCTGGCCGCCCAGCCGGCCGTTCCGGCCGGCGCCCCCGCGGCGGCCAAGCCCGCCCCCCAGCACTGAACCGTCCCCACGGCTCCGCGTTCGTCGAGGGTGAACCCGGGGTCGACCTGCGCCGCCAGGTCGGCCCCCGGCCCCGGCTTCTTCGCCCTCCTCGCGCCGTTCGGCGCCGGGGCGCCTGCCCGGCTTCGGGGTGCTGCGCCGGACTCCGCCCGGCGGTGGAGGGCGTGGGTGTCAGCTGGGCTGGGGGACGGCCAGTCGTTCGTCGAGGGTGAACCCGGGGTCGACCTGCGCCGCCAGGTCGGCCCCCGTTTTGGCGTTGCCCCAGCTCTCGGCGTTCTTCAGGTGGAAGTGGACCATCTGGCGCGTGTAGCGCTCCCAGTCGCGGTGGGCGTACGAGTCGTCCGCCGCGTTCTGGAGGGACTGGAGGGCCGTGCGGTTGGCGGCCTCCAGGAGCTCGAATCGGGGAGGGCGGCCCTTCTCCATGGCGCGGACCCAGTCGGAGTGGCCGACCGTCACCAGGAGGTCGTCGCCGACCTCGGCGCGCAGGAAGTCGATGTCGTCCGCGCCCTGCACCTTGTTGCCGACGACCTTCAGGGCGACCCCGAAGTCCCTCGCGTACTCCTTGTACTGGCGGTAGACGGACACGCCCTTGCGGGTCGGCTCGGCGACCAGGAAGGTCATGTCGAAGCGGGTGAACATGCCGGAGGCGAAGGAGTCGGAGCCGGCCGTCATGTCGACGACCACGTACTCGTCCGGCCCGTCCACCAGGTGGTTCAGGCACAGCTCCACCGCGCCGACCTTCGAGTGGTAGCAGGCCACGCCGAGGTCCGACTCCATGAACGGGCCCGTCGCCATCAGCCGGATCGTGCCATCGTCGAGCGGCACGGGCCGGGCGCAGGCCTCGTAGACCGGGTTGTCCTCGCGGACCCGGAGCAGCCGCGAACCCTCCCCTGGCGGCGTCGTCTTGATCATCGTGTCCGCGGAGGCGATCCGCGGGTTGGAGCCCCGCAGGTACTCCTTGATCAGCGGCAGGTGCGCGCCCATCGCGGGCAGCGCCCCCGCTTCCTCGTCGGAGAGGCCGAGCGCGGCTCCGAGGTGCTGGTTGATGTCGGCGTCGACCGCGACGACCGGGGCTCCGGCGGCGGCGAGGTGTCGGATGAAGAGCGAGGACAGCGTCGTCTTGCCACTGCCGCCCTTCCCCACGAAAGCGATCTTCATGTTCACCTAGCGTAGTGGCATGCTCGCGCCTCGTGGTCAAGGTGCGTGAAGAAGACCACTCCAAGGTGGGGCGCGGCCCCCCGGGCGCGTAGCCTCCCTACTTATGAGTACGCACGCCTCTGACCCCCTGGCCGCCCTCGGCTCCCTGCCGGGCGTCGCCGACTCGGTGGACTCCGTACGCAAGGCCGTCGACCGGGTCTACGGCCACCGTGTGATGCGCCGCCGCAGCAACGAGATCACCTCCGAGGCGGCGCTGCGCGGGGCGCGTGCCTCGGCCGCGCTCTCGGGCGCCGACTGGGCCCTGGAGGAGGTCCGCCGGCGTACCGACTTCAGCGCGGACGTCGAGGCTCGCACGGTCGGCGCGGCCCTGCGGCTGAGCGCCGAGTGCGGCCAGCTGCTCTCCATCTGGCGCCAGTCGCCGCTGCGGGTGCTCGCCCGGCTGCACCTGGTCGCCGAGGGCGAGCCGCGTGACTCGACGGGCCGTCCGCGCCACGCGGGCGAGCCGGTGGACGAGCCGCTGATCGAGGCGCCGCTGCCGGACCCGGCGGAGGTCTCCGGCCGGCTCGACGGACTCGCCGACCTGATCATCGCCGGCAGCGGCGCCCCCGCCCTGGTCGCGGCCGCCGTCGTGCACGGCGAGCTGCTCGCCCTGCGCCCCTTCACCTCGCACAACGGCCTGGTCGCGCGCGCCGCGGAGCGGATCGTGCTGATCGGCAGCGGCCTCGACCCGAAGGCGATCTGCCCGGCCGAGGTCGGGCACGCGGAGCTGGGCCGGGCGGCCTATCTGGCGGCCTTCGACGGGTACCTGTCGGGGACTCCGGAGGGCATGGGCGCCTGGATCGCGCACTGCGGGCGCGCGGTGGAGCTCGGGGTGCGGGAGTCGACGGCCGTGTGTGAGGCGCTGCAGCGCGGCGCGGCCTGAGCGGGCCCCGGACACGGGTTGCGGCGGTACCAGACTTCGGTACCGCCGCTGGCACGTCTACCCAGTTACCAAGCGTCCTCGATATGTGCCCATCAGGCGGGGAACTTTGCCCTACGCCTGGTGCGGCTGGCCCTTAATCGAAGGGTCGACGTCGCGTGGGTGCCAGGTTTCTGTGCGTCAGGTCCGTGGGGCCGTTCTGCTCAACAGGTGATCCTCTCGGATGTCCTAGGTCTCGCGGGCCTGATTCCTTTCTACTCCTGTCCGGATCGAAGCGAAAGTCCTGGATCCGCTTCTTTACTTTCACCCCAAATCCGGGCAAAGCGATCGGCAAGAGTGCGGACTCAGGCGGTCCGCGCGGCCCGCGTCAGGGCCGCCTGCCTGCGGCGGCTGGCGTACCAGACGAGCCCCGCGGTGGCCGCCGCGGCTCCCACGGCCGCCGCGGCGACGAGGGCGGGCCGAGGCGGCATCCGGAACTCCGGCAGGCGCTGCTTGAGCCGGACCGGCCGGTCGAAGACGAGGATCGGCCAGTCCCGGGCGGCCGCCTCGCGGCGCAGGGACCGGTCGGGGTTCACGGCGTACGGATGGCCCACGGCCTCCAGCATCGGCAGATCGGTCGCCGAGTCGCTGTAGGCGTAGCAGCGCGACAGGTCGTACCCCTCGGACTCCGCGAGCTCGCGGACCGCCTCCGCCTTGGTCGGCCCGTACGCGTAGTACTCCACCTCGCCCGTGAAGCAGCCGTCCTCGCCGACCACCATCCGCGTGGCGACCACCCGGTCGGCGCCGAGCATCTCTCCGATCGGCCCGACCACCTCGGCCCCGGAGGTCGAGACGATCACCACGTCCCGGCCGGCGGCGTGGTGGTCCTCGATGAGAGAGGCCGCCTCGTCGTAGATGATCGGGTCGATCAGGTCGTGCAGGGTCTCCGCGACGAGCTCCTTGACCTGTGCCACGTTCCAGCCTTTGCAGAGCGCGGAAAGATATTCGCGCATCCGCTCCATCTGGTCGTGATCGGCTCCGCCGACCAGGAACACGAACTGGATGTAGGCCGTCCGCAACGCGGCACGGCGACTGATCAGTCCGCCCCGGTAGAAGGACTTGCTGAAGGTCAGCGTCGAGGACTTCGCAATGACCGTCTTGTCCAGGTCAAAGAAGGCGGCTGCGCGCGGCATCGAGTGGTTTTCCACGAGCCCGAGCATAGGTGCCCGCCATTCGGCGTACGCTGGGGCGCGTGGGTTTGCCTGAGAAGGCTCTCGGGTACACCATGGAAGTCACGGATCGTTCGCGACCGTGCTAACCCGGACCGGCTCCTCCCCCCCCGAGTCGGCCGGAGAGACGACCCCCGCTCTCCCCCCCGGCGGGGGTCGTCGCATGTCCGGACACGTTTTGGTCCGTGATTCCACCATCTCCACCCCTCCTCCCGGCCCGCACGCCGACGGCGCCCGGACGGCCGCGAGACTTCCCGATTCGTCACTCAGAGTAGTCGACGGAGTGCTCTCCGAGCAGTACCGGTTCGGGTGGCGGAGTTATTCACAAGCGCGGGGTTATCCACAGTTTTTGAGCAAGATCCACAAGATTTCCGAGATGGCTGCACGGTGATTCCGGTCGCGAAGTTCGCGGACCGCAGGAATCACGTGAGGGGTGTGTGCCGTGGAGGGATCGAAGGCTTCCGGAACGCCGGTGCGCGGTGGGTCCGCCGTACGCCCGGGCGCGGACGGCGAAGGGGTGCGGCCGGCCAGGCCGCTGATCGTCACCGAGGACCTCGCGCTCCTCGACGACATGCTGCGGCTGTGCGCCGCCGCGGGCGCCGAGCCCGAGGTGCACCACACCGTGCCCGAGCGCCGGGCGGGCTGGACCGACCCGCCGCTCGTCCTCGTCGGCGACGACGCGGCGGCCCGCTGCCGCGGCGCCACTCGCCGGCCGGGCGTGCTGCTCGTCGGCCGGGAGCGCGACGACCCGGCCGTGTGGCGGCGTGCCGTGGAGAGCGGGGCGGAGGACGTCCTGCTCCTGCCCGGCGCCGAGGGCCGTCTCGTCGACCTGATCGCCGACGCCGTCGAAGGGGGCGGCCGGCAGGCGCCGACCGTCGGAGTCATCGGCGGCCGCGGCGGCGCCGGGGCCTCGACCCTCGCCTGCGCCCTGGCGCTCGCCGCCGCGCGGGCCGGGCAGCGCACGCTCCTCGTCGACGCCGACCCGCTCGGCGGCGGACTCGACGTCCTGCTCGGCGGGGAGCGCGTCGAAGGCCGGCGATGGCCCGACTTCGCCGCCTCGAAGGGACGTGTCGCGGGCGGGGCCCTGGAGGAGTCACTGCCCTCCGTGCGCGGCGTGCGCGTGCTCAGCTGGGATCGGGGCGACCCGGTCCTCGTGCCGCCCGAAGCCATGCGCTCGATGCTCGCCGCGGCCCGCCGACGCGGTGGAGTGGTCGTCGTCGACCTGCCCCGACGGGTCGACGACGCCGTCACCGAGGCCCTCGCCCAGCTCGACCTGGGACTGCTGCTCGTTCCCGGCGAGCTGCGCGCCGTCACCGCCGCCCACCGGGTGGCCACGGCGGTCGGCCCGGTCCTGCGCGATCTGCGGGCGGTCGTGCGCGGCCCCTACGCACCCGGGCTGGACGAGGCCTGGATCGCCGACGCCCTGCGGCTGCCGCTCGCCGGTGAACTCCCCGACGACCCGGGGCTCTCGGCGGCCGGCGAGGGCGGCCCGCCACCCGGCGCCGACACCCGTGGAGGGCTCGCCCGCTTCTGCGCCGCGTTCTGGCAGCGTGTGCTCGTGCCGGAGAGCGCGGCATGAGCGGGGCGGGGCTGCTCGAAGCCGTACGGCAGCGGCTCGCGGAGAGCGGCGCCGAACCGACCCCGGCACGCGTCGCGGCCGCGCTGCGGGCCCAGGGCCGGCTGTTGGGGGACGCCGAAGTGCTCGGTGCCGCCGAGGAGCTGCGGAGCGAGCTGGTCGGCACGGGGCCGCTGGAACCGCTGCTCGCCGACCCCCGGGTCACCGACGTCCTGGTCTCCGCGCCCGATCGCGTCTGGGTGGACCGCGGCACGGGACTCGAACCGACCGGGGTGACCTTTCCGGACGCGGCGGCGGTACGGCGACTGGCGCAACGACTCGCGGCCGTGGCAGGGCGGCGCCTCGACGACGCCCGGCCCTGGGTGGACGCCCGGCTTCCGGACGGCACCCGGATGCACGCGGTCCTGCCGCCGGTCGCGGTCGGCTCGACCTGTCTGTCGCTGCGGGTGGTGCGGCCCAGGGCCTTCTCCGTGGGGGAACTGACCGAGGCGGGCACCGTCCCGCCGGGCGGCGAGCCGGTGCTGCGGGCGCTCGTCGAGGCCCGTGTCTCGTTCCTGGTCAGCGGCGGCACCGGATCGGGCAAGACGACCCTGCTGTCCACCCTGTTGGGCCTGGTGGGCCCGCGGGAGCGGATCGTGATCGCCGAGGACTCGGCCGAACTGCGTCCCGACCACCCGCACGTGGTGCGCCTGGAGGCGCGCCCGCCCAACCAGGAGGGTGCCGGGCTCGTGACCCTGCGGGACCTGGTGCGGCAGGCGCTGCGGATGCGGCCGGACCGGCTCGTGGTCGGTGAGGTCCGCGGGCCCGAGGCGGTCGACCTCCTGGCCGCCCTGAACACGGGTCACGAAGGGGGCTGCGGGACTCTCCACGCCAACACGGCGGCCGACGTGCCTGCCCGCCTGGAAGCCCTGGGCACCGCCGCGGGGCTCGACCGGGCCGCGCTGCACAGCCAGTTGGGTGCCGGACTGTCGGCGGTCCTCCATTTGGTGCGCGACCGCTCGGGGCGCCGCCGGATCGCCGAGGTGCACGTCCTCGAACGGGACCGGGACGGGCTGGTGGTGACGGTGCCCGCGCTGCGCTGGGCCGCCTGCGGGTTCGAGCGGGAGCGGGGCTGGCAGCGGCTGGGGTCCCTGATCGGAGGGGAGCGGTGACGGCGGTGACGGTGCCGGGCGGCCTTCCGGCACAGGGCGCGGCGGTGCTGTGCGTGGTGCTCGCGCTGTGGTGGGCGGCCGAACGGGAGCGTGCGCTCCGCAGGGCCCGGGCGGTCCTGGCGCTGCCCGGTGGCCCGGAGGCGCCCTGGGCGGCGGCCGTCGCCCGCTGGTGGAGCGCGGTGCACGGGCGGCGGGAGTGGCTGTGCCTGCCGATGGCGGCGGCGGTCTCGCTCCTCGGCGCCTCACCCCTGCCACTGCTCGCGGGGGCGGTGGCGGTGCCGCTGGTGGGACGCGGACTGAGGAGGTCCGAGGCGAGGCGCGATCGGGAGGCGCGGTCCGACGGGGTGCTGGCGCTGTGCGGGGCGGTCGCGGGAGAGCTGAGAGCCGGCTGGCAGCCCGCCCAGGCGCTGGCGTTCGCGGCGCGGACGACGGGCGCGCTCGGCGACCAGGAGGCCGCGGTCCTCGCGGCGGCCCGGTTCGGCGGGCACGTCCCGGCGGCGCTGCGACGGGCGTCGCGGCAGGACGGGGCCGACGGCCTGGCCGGGATGGCCGCCTGCTGGCAGGTCGCCGTCGACGGCGGCGCGGGTCTCGCCGCCGGCCTCGACCGGCTGGAGGCCGCGCTGCGGGCGCACAGGGACCAGCGGGAGCGGCTGCGGGCCCAACTGGCCGGGGCCTGGGCGACGGTGGCGGTCCTCGCGGTGCTGCCGGTCGCCGGGCTCGGCCTCGGCGCCGCCCTGGGCGCCCGCCCGCTGCGGGTGCTGCTCCACACCCCCGCCGGCCTGGTCTGCCTGGCCATCGGCGCGGTCCTGGAGGCGGTCGGACTGTGGTGGGCGGCGCGGATCGTGCGGGGAGGTGAGCGGCCGTGACGGTGCTCCTCGCGGCGCTCTGCGGCCTCGCGGCGGTGGGCGGTGCGCTCGCCGACCGCCGCCGCGCCCGGCGGGCCCGGCGGAGGATCACCGGACTGTTCGCCGTGGCGCCGATCGCCCGGGCCCGGAGGCCGGTGATCCCGGCCCGCTTGCGGGGCTGGGGAGTGCCGTGTGCGCTCGGTCTCGCCGGCTACGCGCTGATCGGCGGGTTCCTCGGACTTCTGGCGGGTGTCGCCGCCGCCTGGGGCCTGCGGCGTTGGCGGGCACGGCGCTCGCGCGAGGAGGCCCCGGGTGCTGTCGACGACGCGGAGACGGCACGTCAGCTGCCGCTCGCAGCGGACCTGTTGGCGGCCTGCGCCTCGGCGGGAGCCGGACCCGGGGAGTCCGCCGAGGCGGTGGGCAGGTCGCTCGGCGGGCCGATCGGGGAGCGGCTGATCCGGACGGCGGCCGAGCTGCGGCTCGGGGGCGAACCGGCCGAGGTGTGGCGGAGGTTCGGGGACATACCCGGCGCCGAGGGACTGGCCCGCTGCCTGGAGCGCGCGGCCTCCTCCGGAGCGCCTGCGGCCGAGGCCGTGGCGCGGCACGCGGAGGCCCTCCGGGCGGCCCGCGCCCGCGCGGCGGCGGCCCGGGCCCAGCGGGCCGAGGTGCTGATCACCGCGCCGGTCGGCCTGTGCTTCCTGCCGGCCTTCCTGGCGGTGGGGGTGGCCCCGGTGGTGATCGGCCTGGCGAGCGGACTGCTCGCCGGCACATGAACACGAACGAAGCGACACCGACGACACGAGGAGTGTGGAATGAAGGTCATGCGGCGCATGCGCGCCTGGTGGGCGGTCCGGAAGGCGGCGGCCGGACGGGACGCGGGAATGAGCACGACGGAGTACGCGATGGGCACGATCGCCGCCGCGGCCTTCGCGGCCGTGCTCTACAAGGTCCTCACCAGCGGCGCGGTCTCCAAGGCCCTGGAATCGGTGATCGGGAAGGCCCTCGATGCGCCGTTCTGACCGGGGCTCGGTGACCGCGGAGGCGGCGGTCGCGCTGCCGGCCCTGGTCCTGTTCACGGCGGCCCTGCTGTGGGCGCTGGCCGCGGCCGCCGCGCAGATCCGGTGCGTCGACGCGGCCAGGGCGGGAGCGCGGGCGGTCGCCCGCTCGGAGCCGGTCGCGGCCGCCGAGGCCGCCGCGAGAGCCGCCGCGCCCGAGGCCGCCCGGGTCAGCGTCGTACGGGAGGGCGAGCTGTGGCGGGTGACGGTGGAAGCGACGGCGCCCGGTCCGGGCGGCCTGGGACTGACGCTCCGGGCAGGGGCCGCGGCGCTCGCCGAGGACACGGTGGGGGAGGCGGTGTCATGAGACGGGGCCGGGCCGACCGCGGAGTGGCGACGGTGTGGACCGCGTTCGTGGCGTGCGCCCTCTGCGTGGTGTTCGCCGCGGTCCTCGCGCTCGGACAGGCGGTCACCGCCAGGCACCGGGCGGGCGGCGCGGCCGACCTGGCCGCCCTCGCCGCCGCCGACCGGGCCCTGTGGGGCGAGACGGACGCCTGCGCCGCCGCCACTCGCGTGGCGACCGCCCAGGGCGCGGCCCTGACGCGCTGCCTTGTCCGCGAGGACGTCGCGGACGTCAGCGCGAGCGTGTCCCTCGGCCCGTGGACCACTGAGGTCAGGTCGAGAGCCGGCCCTCCGGCCCCGTGGGCGATTCCGGATCCGCAGGGCCTTCCGGGGCCGCCGCGCCCTGACGCTCCGTCGGCGGATCCGGCTCCCCCTCCTCCGCAGGCCCCTCGTCCGGAGCCTCTCGGAGGAGTTCGGTGAGCAGACGGACGGCACCGCGCTTGTGGAGCGGGTCGTTGCCGTTGCCGCACTTGGGGGACTGGATGCAGGAGGGGCAGCCGGAGTCGCACTCGCAGGACGCGATGGCCTCGCGGGTGGCGGTGAGCCAGGAGCGGGCGGTGTGGAAGGCGCGCTCGGCGAAGCCGGCGCCGCCGGGGTGCCCGTCGTAGACGAAGACGGTCGGCAGCAGCGTGTCGGGGTGCAGCGGGACGGAGACGCCGCCGATGTCCCAGCGGTCACAGGTGGCGAACAGCGGCAGCATGCCGATGGAGGCGTGCTCGGCGGCGTGCAGGGCTCCGCCGAGGATCTCCGGGTTGATCCGGGCGGCGTCCAGCTGGTCCTCGGTGACCGTCCACCACACGGCCCGGGTGCGCAGGGTGCGGGGCGGCAGGTCGAGCTTGGTCTCGCCGAGCACCTCGCCGGTGATCAGGCGGCGGCGGAGGAAGGAGACGACCTGGTTGGTGACCTCGACGGAGCCGTAGCAGAGGCGGCCGGCTCCCCAGGGGATCTCGGTGTCGGTGGACAGGACGGAGATGGCGGTGGTGTCGCGGGCGGTGGTCGAGTAAGGAGGGTTCGCCTGCTCGACGAGGGCCACGGAGTCCTTCAGGTCGAGTTCGCGGACCAGATAGGTGCGGCCCTGGTGGAGGTGGACGGCGCCCTCGTGGACGGCGGTGTGCGAGGCGGCCTCGTCGACCGTGCCGAGCAGTCTGCCGGTGCCGGCCTCGACGATCCGGACCGGACTGCCGCCGCCGCCCCGGATGTCCGTGAGGTCGGCGGCCCGCTCCCGGCGGGTCCAGTACCAGCCGGTGGAACGGCGGCGCAGCAGCCCGGCGGATTCCAGCTGGGGCAGCAGGTCGGGCACGGCCGGGCCGAAGAGCGCCAGGTCGGCCTCGGTCAGCGGCAGCTCAGAGGCCGCCGCGCACAGATGGGGGGCGAGGACGTAAGGATTGTCGGGATCGAGGACGGTCGACTCGACCGGCTGGCGGAAGATCGCCTCCGGGTGGTGGACCAGGAAGGTGTCCAGGGGGTCGTCCCGGGCGACGAGGACCGCGAGCGCGCCCTCACCCGAGCGGCCTGCGCGGCCCGCCTGCTGCCACAGGGAGGCACGTGTACCCGGATAGCCGGCGATCACCACGGCGTCCAGGCCCGACACGTCCACGCCCAGCTCCAGGGCGGTCGTGGCGGCCAGGCCGAGGAGCTCGCCGGAGTGCAGGGCCTGCTCCAGGGCGCGCCGCTCCTCGGGTAGATAGCCACCCCGGTAGGCGGCCACGCGGCGGGCGAGCGAGCGGTCCACCTCGGCGAGGCGTTCCTGGGCGATCACCGAGATCAGCTCGGCGCCGCGCCGGGAGCGCACGAAGGCGACCGAGCGGACGCCCTGCACCGTCAGGTCGGTCAGCAGGTCGGCCGTCTCGGCGGTGGCGGTGCGGCGGACCGGGGCGCCCTGCTCGCCGTGCAGCTCGGTCAGCGGCGGCTCCCAGAGAGCGAAGACCAGCTCGCCGCGCGGAGAGGCGTCGTCGGAGACCTCCGTGACGGGCAGGCCGGTGAGGCGGCCGGCGGCGAGGGCGGGCTCCGCGGAGGTGGCCGAGGCGAGGAGGAAGACGGGCTCGGATCCGTACCGGGCGCAGACACGGCGCAGCCGGCGCAGCACCTGGGCGACGTGCGAGCCGAAGACGCCCCGGTACGTGTGGCACTCGTCGACGACGACGTAGCGCAGGGAGCGCAGGAAGGAGGCCCAGCGGGGGTGGGACGGGAGTATGCCCCGGTGCAGCATGTCGGGATTGGTGAGCACGTAGTTCGCGTACTGGCGGACCCACTCGCGCTCCTCGACCGGGGTGTCGCCGTCGTAGACGGCGGGCCGGATCCGGTTGCCGAGCGGGGCGGCCAGCTCGCGCACGGCGCGCCGCTGGTCGGCGGCGAGCGCCTTGGTGGGGGCCAGGTACAGGGCGGTGGCGCCGCGCCCGTTCGGGGCCTCGGCGCCGTCCAGGAGGGTCGTGAGGACGGGAGTGAGATAGGCGAGCGACTTGCCCGAGGCGGTGCCCGTGGCGATCACCACCGAGGTGCCGTCCAGTGCGTGCTCGGCGGCTTCGGCCTGGTGGGCCCAAGGGTGCTCGATCCCGGCCTGCTGGATGGCGGCGATCACCTCCGCGCGGATGCGGTGCGGCCAGACGGCATGGCGGCCCGCGCGGGCGGGCAGATGCTCCGTATGAGTGATGCGCGCGGCCCGGCTCTCGCCTCTGGAGAGCCGGTCGAGGACCTCGTCGGGAGAGGGGCGGTAGCCCGTTTCTCCGGCGGGTCGGCTGGGGCGGTGATTCTCGGCCATCGGCACCGAGTGTGTCACCGGCGTGACGGACAATGCTCCCAAGGCGTCGTGCATGGCTGCCGGTAAGTGATTGAATGCCATCGCGGCCGGCGTTCCGTCCCGTGGCTCCGCCCGGGAGACCCGAGGGACGGCCGCTCGATAGCTAGGTGCTGGAGGACCCGTGGACCTGTCTCTGTCGACTCGCACTGTGCCCGGCCCCAATGGCGACCGTACGGTCGTCGAGGTCGGTGGCGAGATTGATGTGTATACCGCGCCCAAGCTGCGCGAGCAGTTGGTCGAGTTGGTGAACGACGGCAGCTACCACCTGGTTGTCGACATGGAAGGCGTGGACTTCCTCGACTCGACCGGTCTCGGCGTGCTTGTGGGCGGCCTGAAGCGCGTGCGCGCGCATGAGGGATCGCTGCGCCTGGTCTGCAACCAGGAGCGCATTCTCAAGATTTTCCGGATCACCGGGCTCACCAAGGTGTTCCCGATCCACACGTCGGTCGAAGAGGCCATCAACGCCGCCGACTGAGGTCACGCGCAGCCGCCGCTTCGCGCAGCAGTCGCCGAGAATCCCAGGGGGATCACATGGCCACCGTTGAACTCCTCTTCAGCGCCCAGCCCGAGCACGTCCGCACGGCCCGCCTCGTGGCCGCTGCGGTCGCTCGCCGGGCCGGGGTCGACGAGGCGGTCCTCGACGAGGTCCGGCTCGCTGTCGGCGAGGCCTGTACCCGTGCGGTCGGACTGCATCGGAGCAACGGGGTCACCACTCCCGTCCGGGTCGTGCTGACCGAGGAGGAGAAGATCTTCTCCATCGAGGTCGGCGACGAGGTACCGGGCGCGGGCGTGGCGGCCGCCGACGCCGTCGGCGTGCCCGGCGCTCGGGACGCGGCACCGGCCGAGGACTACGACGACGCGGACGGCGAGGACGAGATGGGGCTCGCGGTGATCCGCGGCCTCGTCGACGACGTCGAGGTGAGCGCCGGCGAGGACGGCGGCACCATCCGGATGAGCTGGCCGGCCAACCCGGACGCCCCACTCGCCTGACGACACGGTGGCCCCGCCACCCGAACGGCCCAGTCGCTTTAAAGCCAGAGAAGAGGCCCTGCCACGCAGGGCCTCTTCTCTGTTTCCCAGGATCCGGACGGAGCACTGGCGGATCCCCCGGACGGCTGCGAATGCTTTCGTCCCATTACCGCATTCGGCGGTACTTGTGAGGTATTCGGGAATTCCCATTGCGGCGCCCTGTTTTGATCAGGTTTCCCTCCTTACAATCCGCCTTGTCTTGACCTCGCGACGTCAAGGAGGACGGAATGGCGGGTCTTGCAGCCGCGGTGCTCACCGAGGGGAACCGCGTGATCGTGGTCGTCATCGCGTGCGTCGCGCTCGCGGCGCTGGTGGTGGCACAGCTCCTGGTACGGCAGGTCCTCGCGGCCGGCGAGGGCACGGAAACCATGAAGAAGATCGCGGCCGCCGTGCAGGAAGGCGCGAACGCCTATCTCGCCCGGCAGCTGCGCACTCTCGGCGTCTTCGCGGTGGTCGTGTTCTTCCTGCTCTTCCTGCTGCCGGCCGACAACTGGTCGCAGCGGGCCGGACGCTCTCTGTTCTTCCTGGTGGGCGCGCTTTTCTCGGCGGCCACCGGATACATCGGAATGCGGCTCGCCGTACGGGCGAACGTACGGGTCGCGGCCGCGGCCCGGGAGGCCACCCCCGCCGAGGGGGAGCCGGAGAAGGACCTGACCTCGGTCGCCCACCGGGCCATGAAGATCGCGTTCCGCACCGGTGGCGTGGTCGGCATGTTCACGGTCGGGCTCGGGCTGCTCGGCGCGTCCTGCGTCGTGCTCGTCTACGCCGCTGACGCGCCGAAGGTCCTGGAGGGCTTCGGCCTCGGCGCCGCGCTCATCGCGATGTTCATGAGGGTCGGCGGCGGCATCTTCACCAAGGCCGCCGACGTCGGCGCGGACCTGGTGGGCAAGGTCGAGCAGGGCATCCCCGAGGACGACCCCCGCAACGCCGCCACCATCGCCGACAACGTGGGCGACAACGTCGGCGACTGCGCGGGCATGGCAGCCGACCTCTTCGAGTCGTACGCGGTGACCCTGGTCGCCGCCCTCATCCTCGGCAAGGCCGCCTTCGGCGACCTCGGCCTCGCCTTCCCCCTGATCGTGCCGGCGATCGGCGTGGTCACCGCGATGATCGGCATCTTCGCGGTGGCCCCGCGGCGCGCCGACCGCAGCGGGATGACGGCGATCAACCGCGGATTCTTCATCTCCGCGCTGATCTCGCTCGGGCTCGTGGCCGTGGCCGTCTTCGCCTACCTGCCGTCCTCCTACGCCGACCTCAAGGGCGTCACCGAGCCCGGCATCCCCACCCACGGGGGCGACCCGCGGGTCCTCGCCCTGGTCGCGGTCGCCATCGGCATCGTCCTCGCCGCCCTGATCCAGCAGCTCACCGGCTACTTCACCGAGACCGACCGGCGCCCGGTACGCGACATCGGCAAGTCCTCGCTGACCGGCCCCGCCACCGTCGTCCTCGCCGGGATCTCCATCGGCCTGGAGTCGGCCGTCTACACGGCCCTGCTGATCGGCCTCGCCGTCTACGGGGCGTTCCTGCTGGGCGGCGCCTCCATCATGCTGGCGCTGTTCGCGATCGCGCTCGCCGGCACCGGGCTGCTCACCACGGTCGGCGTGATCGTCGCCATGGACACCTTCGGCCCGGTCTCCGACAACGCGCAGGGCATCGCGGAGATGTCCGGCGACGTCCAGGGCGCCGGCGCGCAGGTCCTGACCGATCTCGACGCCGTCGGCAACACCACCAAGGCGATCACCAAGGGCATCGCGATCGCCACCGCCGTCCTCGCCGCCGCCGCGCTCTTCGGCTCCTACCGGGACGCCATCGCGACCTCGGTCGCCGAGGTCGGGGCGAAGGCGAGCGAGATGAACCTGTCGATGAACATCTCGCAGCCCAACAACCTCTTCGGGATGGTGCTCGGAGCGGCGGTCGTCTTCCTCTTCTCCGGGCTCGCCATCAACGCGGTGTCCCGCTCGGCCGGGGCGGTGGTCTACGAGGTGCGCCGGCAGTTCCGCGAGCACCCCGGGATCATGGACTACACCGAGACCCCCGAGTACGGGCGGGTCGTCGACATCTGCACCAAGGACGCGCTGCGCGAACTCGCCACGCCCGGGCTGCTCGCCGTGCTGGCGCCGATCGCGGTCGGCTTCACCCTCGGCGTCGGCGCCCTCGGCTCGTACCTCGCCGGGGCGATCGCCACCGGCGCGCTGATGGCGGTCTTCCTCGCCAACTCGGGCGGTGCCTGGGACAACGCCAAGAAGCTGGTCGAGGACGGGCACCACGGCGGCAAGGGCAGCGACGCCCACGCGGCGACCGTCATCGGCGACACGGTCGGCGACCCGTTCAAGGACACCGCCGGGCCGGCGATCAACCCGCTCCTGAAGGTCATGAACCTGGTCGCCCTGCTGATCGCGCCGGCCGTGGTGCAGTTCAGTTACGGGGACGACGCCAGCGTGTGGGTACGGACGCTGGTCGCCGTCGTGGCGATCGCCGTCGTCGTGGCTGCCGTACGCGTCTCCAAGCGGCGTTCGGTGGCCGTCGGCAACGACTCGCCGGATCGGAACGGCTCGTCGAAGGACGCCGCGGTCACTCCGTAGGACCACGCCGGGCACTGTTTGATGAGTCACTGTCAAAACAGGGGTGGAGGTCGCGTTCTGACGTGACGTCCGCCCCTGTCTGTTTGGTTCAAACGGCTGCAATATCGGATGAAACGGTCGCACGATCGGTGGACGTCACCCGCACGGCGTGTATGTTCCGGGGCCGAGAGCCTTGGAAGGGACCGATCCGGTGAACAAGAAGCTTGCGGCCGCACTGTCCGGCGGCGCGGTACTGATGCTCGTGCTGTCCGGTTGCAGCGACGACGAGGGCGACAAGGTCAACGACTGGGCCAAGACCTTCTGCGACCAGGCACAGCCGCAGATCCAGAAGCGGGCGAACGCGAACCAGCTGATCATCTCCACGGCGGCCGACAGCAAGCCCGTCACGATCAAGGCCGCCGACTCGAAGGCCTTCCAGGACATCGCCGCCGCCGACCGCGCCCTGGCCAAGGCCGTCGAGTCCGCGGGGGCGCCTCCCGTCGAGAACGGCGAGAAGATCCAGCAGGACGCCATCAAGGAGCTCAACGCCACGGCCGTGGCGTACGACGGACTGAAGAAGCAGGTCGACGCGCTCGACACGACGAACCAGCAGAAGTTCGCCGACGGGCTCAAGGTCGTCTCCGACAGCCTGGCGAAGATCCAGACCATGGACCAGGACGCTGTCGCGAAGCTCCAAGCCGGCGAACTCGGCCAGGCCATGGCCAAGCAGCCGGGCTGCCAGACCCCGAAGGCCTCCGTCCCCCCGAGCGCCTCCCCGAAGGCCGGCGCCCCGGCCACGTCCCCGGCCACCACGCCGTCCGCCTCCGCCAAGAGCGAGTAGTCGGGCCAGGGCGCGGAAGACGGGCCGGTCCGGCGGGCGTGCCGGCCGGCCGGTCCGTCGGCCCCGCCCTCCGGCATGTCCCCGTCCCCGTGCTCGTGCCCGTCCCCGTGCCCGTTCGTCACTCCGCACCTCTGTGCCCGTCCGATGTCGGTGGCGACGGTTGTCGGTGGCGGCCGTCACAATGGGGCACGTGAGTACGACCAGCACGACCCCCAGCCTTCCGGTGCCCACGCACGCCGCCCGACTGCGCGAGGCCCTGCTCGCCGCCGACTTCACCGCCGACGGCCTGCTCGACCTGCTCGGCGCCCAGGCCTACGCGGCCCTCGCGCGCAGCGAGACCGTGCCCGCCCTCCGGGCCACCCGCGGGGACTCCCCGCTGGAGACCCTCGTCCGCCTCTTCCTGCTCCAGCGGGCCGTCGAGCACGAGCGGGCCGCCGCCGCGGTGCCCCTGGAGGAGGCGCTCGCCGACGGCTGGCTGGTCCGCGAGGACGACACCGTGTACGCCACCGTCGACGTGCGGCCGTACGGCGGGCCGGACGGCGAGGACTGGTTCATCGTCTCCGACCTCGGCTGCGCCGTCGGCGGTGCCGGTGGCATCGGCAAGAAGGACGAAGGGGTCGTCCTCGGCGTCGGCGGTGCCTCCACCACCCTCGCCGGCATCACCGTCCGCAAGCCCGTCGCCACCGCCCTCGACCTCGGCACCGGCTCCGGCATCCAGGCCCTGCACGCCGCGCAGCACGCCACCCTGGTCACCGCCACCGATCTCAACCCGCGCGCCCTCGACTTCACGCGGCTCACCCTCGCCCTCTCCGGGGCCCGCGGCGCCGAGCTGCTCGAGGGCTCGCTCTTCGAACCGGTCGACGGCGACACGTACGACCTGATCGTGTCCAACCCGCCGTTCGTCATCTCCCCCGGCGCCGGACTCACCTACCGGGACGGCGGGATGGGCGGCGACGACCTGTGCCGCACGCTCGTGCAGCAGGCCGGAGAGCGCCTCAACGACGGCGGATACGCCCAGTTCCTCGCCAACTGGCAGCACGTCGAGGGCGAGGAGTGGCAGGACCGGCTGCGCTCCTGGGTGCCGCGCGGCTGCGACGCCTGGATCGTGCAGCGCGAGGTCCAGGACATCACCCAGTACACCGAACTGTGGCTGCGCGACAGCGGTGAGCACCGCGGCGACCCGGACGCGTACCGACGGGCGTACGGGCGGTGGCTCGACGAGTTCGAAGCCCGCAAGACCAAGGCCATCGGCTTCGGCTGGATCACCCTCCGCAAGAACCCCGCCGTCGCCTCAGGCGCGGTCGAGCCGTCGATCGTCCTCGAGGAATGGCCGCACCCCGTCGAACAGCCCCTCGGCGACACCGTGCGCGCCCACTTCGAGCGCCAGGACTATCTGCGCGGTCACGACGACGCCGCACTGCTCGCCGACCGCTTCGTCCTCGCCCACGAGGTCGTTCAGGAGCAGGTCGGCCTGCCCGGCGCCGAGGACCCCGAGCACGTGCTGCTGCGACAGAACCGCGGAATGCGCCGCGCCACCCGCGTCGACCACGTCGCCGCCGGCTTCGCCGGCGTGTGCGACGGCACGCTGAGCGCCGGGCGGATCCTCGACGCCATCGGGCAGATCACCGGCGAGGACCCGGTCATGCTGCGGGACCGCACCCCGCAGGCGATCCGGCTCCTCGTGGAGGAGGGCTTCCTGCTGCCCGCCCAGGACGGGGACGGTGCCGGGGACGTGGACGGGGGTACCGCTTGATACGGATCGAGCTCGACGAGGCCGCGCTCGGCGCGACCAGGATCGCGATGAGCCCGCTGCGGGACGCCTTCTGCGCCCTGCACCTCCAGCTCCCGTGGCGGAACCCGTCCTGGCCGTACCAGGAGTGGGTGGGCCATGCCCGCGCGGTGTGGCGGGAGGACGAGCGGCTGCGGCCGCTGCGGGAGCTGTTCGTCGAAGGGCGGTACGAGGTCTCCGACTTCCTGCTGCCCCGGCCGGTCGGCACCCCGGACGTGTACGAGGAGCTGGACCTGCTGCGGGCCACCGATCCCGCCTTCGTCCGCGCCCAGGCCGCCGTCTGCTACCCGGGCATGGCCGACGAGCCCTTCCTCCGGCCGTATCTGACGGACCCGCAGGCCGCCTGCGCGGCGCTCGCCGACGCGTACGCCGCCTGGTGGGAGGAGGCCGTCGCCCCGTGCTGGCCGGTGATGCGACGGCTCGTCGAGGACGAAGTCCTGGTCCGGGCCCGGACCTTCGCCACCGAGGGCGTCGACGCGCTGTTCAGCGGCCTGGAGAGCCGTGCGCGCTGGGAACGGCCCGTGCTCGAACTGACCAAGTACGTCGAGGCGGAGTACGCGGCGGGTGAGCGCCGGCTCGTGCTGGTGCCGCTCGTCTTCGCCGAGGGGTGCCGGCTCTACTCGACCGACGACCCCGAGGTCCTGGCCGTCTCCTTCCAGGCCAGGGGCGCCGCCGCGCTGCGCGAACCGGTCGAGCCCGCCGCCGACGACCGCCTCGGGCTGCTGCTGGGGCGCGGCCGGGCGGCCGTCCTGCGTGAACTGGCCGGTCCCCTCACCACCGCCGGGCTCGCCGACCGGCTCGGCCTCGCGCCCAGCACCGTCTCCGAGCACCTGTCGCTGCTCGCCGGCGCGGGCGTCGTCACCCGGCACCGGGTGGGGCGCTCCGTCTACTACCAGCTGACGGACACCGGGCGTTCGCTGCTCGCGCTGCTCGTGGGGGAAGGCGTCCTGGGCGCGGTCGCCTGACGGTCCGCGGACGGGGATTCCGGCGTGCGGGAGGAGAGTCCGGCTTGCGCACCCGGGAGGGGAGTCCGGCGCGCACAGGGTGCGGGAGTCCGGCGCCGGCTCTCGGCCGCGTGGACTCGGCCACGCGGACTCGGCCGCGTGGACTCGGCTGCGCGGACTCGGGCGCCGGGGGGCCGGTGCGGGCTTGGCGCCCGGGCGTTGCCGCCCGACGATTCGGGGGCTTCCGAATCGATGGCCGGGGCCCGCCCGACCGGGCCAGACTCCGCGCCATGCTTGCGATCGAGGCGGACGCGCTGCGCCGCACCTACACCAGCAGGACCGGTTGGCTCCGGCCGCGCAGGACCGAGACCGAGGCCGTGCGCGGGGTCACCTTCGACGTGGCACCCGGGGAGCTGTTCGGGCTGCTCGGGCCCAACGGGGCCGGCAAGACCACCACCATCAAGATGCTCAACACCCTGCTCCTGCCGACCTCCGGCACGGCGCGGGTGTTCGGCCATGACGTCGCCCGCGACCCCGTCGCCGTGCGCCGCAGGATCGGCTACGTCTTCGGTGGTGACCGCGGCCTCTACGACCGGCTCAGCGCGCTCGACAACCTGCGCTACTTCGCGGAGCTGTACGGGGTCGAGGCCCGCGACCAGAGGCGACGGATCGCCGAACTCCTCGACCTGGTCGGCCTCACGGGCCGCGAACGGGAGCGGGTCGAGGGCTACTCGCGAGGCATGCGGCAGCGGCTGCACATCGCGCGCGGCCTGCTGCACCGCCCCGACGTGCTGTTCCTCGACGAGCCGTCCATCGGCGTCGACCCGGTGGCCGCCCGCGACCTGCGCCGCACCGTCGCCGACCTCGCCGCCGACGGCACCACCGTGCTGCTCACCACCCACTACATGGCCGAGGCGGACGAGCTGTGCGACCGCATCGCCGTCATCGCGGGCGGCCGCATCCGCGCCCTCGGCACGCCCCAGAGCCTCAAGTCCCGTGTCGGGGAGCGGGACGTGCTGGAGATCGAGGTGTACGGGGCGGGCGAGGACCGGCTCGACCGGATCCGGTCCCTGCCCGGTGTACGGGGCGCGGGCGTGGAGGAACGGGGTACGGCCCAGACGCTGACCGTGCAGACCGACCGCGGCGCGGAGCTGCACGCACAGGTCCTGGCCGCCCTCGACGGCCTTCGCCTCGGGCGGGTCGTCAGCCGCGAACCCTCTCTGGAGGACGCCTACATCGCGATCGTGGAGGAAGCCGCCCGGAACGCGCCGGCCCCGGCGTCGGAGGCGGATCCGGCGTCGGAGGCGCAGGCGGACTCGGGGGCGGAAGCGGACCCGGCGTCGGAGGACGGCAGGTCCGAGTCGCGGGAGGTGCCGGCGTGATGCGCCTGCTGCGGCTCGTCGGGGTCGGGGTGCGCACCCATGTCTCGTACATGTCGCGCTCCCCGATCGAGATCACCTTCGCCGTCCTCGTCCCCCTCGTCTACGCGACCCTCGCCGTCTACCTCTTCCGCGCCGCCGGGGATCCCGACCGGCTGCTCACCGCCTCCGTGGGCGCCGGACTCATGGGCATCTGGGGCTCGGTGCTGTTCGGTTCGGGCGGCGCCGTCCAGAACCAGCGGTGGCTCGGCACCCTGGAGACCCTGGTCGTGGCGCCGACGCCGCTCGCTCTGGTGCTGCTCCCGATCACGCTGGCGACCGCCGTGATCGGCACGTACGCGATGGGCGCGACCGTGTTGTGGGGTGTGGTGCTCTTCGGGGTGCCGCTGGACTTCGCACACCCGGTGCTCTTCCTCGTCGCCGTGCCGGTCTGCGTGCTCGCCCTCGGGATGATGGGGTTGCTGCTCGCCGCCACCTTCGTCCTGCTGCGCAACGCCAACGCCCTGGCCAATCCGCTCGACACGCCCGTCTGGCTGCTCTCCGGACTGCTCGTGCCGGTCACCGTGCTGCCCGCCTGGACGCATCCGTTGTCCTGGGCGCTGCCCACCACCTGGGGCGCCCGGGCCGTGCACGCGGCGACCTCGGGCGGGGACGTGCTGACACCGCTGCTCGCCGCCGTGGCGCTCGGTGCCGGCTACGCCCTGGCCGCCGTCCTCGTCCTCGGCCGGGTGGAGCGGCGGGCGCGGGCCGCCGCCACCCTCGCCCTCGCCTGACCTCCCGTCCGGGACCGTGCCCCCGAAAGGCCCTCAGAGATGTTCCGTTTCCTCGGCTCCGCGCGGCTTCTGCTCGTCGGCGGGACCCTGTCGTACCGCGCCCTGTTCAACTGGACGACCCCGCCCATGTTCATCGGAACGCTGCTGGTGGGACCGCTGCTCCAGGTCTTCTTCTTCGTGTTCCTCGGACGGGAACTCGGCGTCGCCGACACCCGTTTCCACCTTGTCGGCAACGCCGTGCTCGCAGCTTCCGCCTCCTGCGTGTACGGCGGCACGATGGCCGTCGCCAACGAGCGCCGGTACGGCACCCTCGGGGCCGTCCTGCTCTCGCCCCGGCACCGGGTCCCGCTGTGGGCGGGTCGCGCTCTGCCGTACGTGCTCAACGGGCTGCTGGTCAGCGCCTTCGTGCTCGCGGCCGCCGCGACGCTGCTCGGGCTGCCCGTGCCTGCCGGTGCCCTGCCCGGGCTCGGTCTGGTGCTGCTCGCGGGGGCCGGGGCGTGCTCGGCGTTCGGGCTCGCGCTCGGCGCGCTCGGGCTGCGCTTCCGTGACGTGTTCCTGGTGTCGAACGTGGCGAGCTCGGCGCTGCTGCTCCTGACGGGCGCCGCCGTGCCCAGGGAGAGCCTGCCGGACGGGCTGCGTCTCGCCGGTGAGCTGCTGCCGCTGACCCACGCGGCGGACGCGGCGCGCCGGCTGACCGAGGGCGGCGGCCTCGACGGGCGGCTGCTCGGGGCCGAGCTCCTGGTCGGCGCGGGCTACGCGGTCCTCGCCGTCGGGCTGCTCGCCCTCTTCGAGCGGGGCAGCCGGCGACGCGCCACGCTCGACGTGATGTGAGAGACGCGATATGTGAGCGATCCGACGTGAGCGACCCGACGTGAGCGACCCGACATGTGGGACGGCGTCGGGTGCGGGGAGAGGAGGAGAAGGAAGGAACGGACGGAAGAAGGAGGTGACCGAACGAGGAGACCGGAGGACGTGACGAAGGACGGGAGGGGCAAGGGGGAGTACCGGCCATCCTCGTGAAACCGTTCGGGACCGTCCGCGCCGTTCACCGGGAATTCGCCCCCACGACGCCGGGAGGTGCCAGCCTCGGCTCCGGGGGCAGAAGAGCCACGGGCGACGGAACGGGGTACGGGCATGGAGAGCGGGCCGGCGGTCTTCGCGGGAGTGGCGTTCGTGCTGTTCGGGGCCGCGCTGCTGCTCTGGACGGGCGTCCGGGTCCGGCAGGGCCAGCCCGTCGCGCTCGGGGTCGAGCCGCGCGCCGCCGCCGCCCTCACCACCGTCTTCGGCGCCGTCTTCCTCCTGCTCGGGATCTGGTGCTTCGGGCGCCTCTGACGGGGGCCCGGCCGGATGGACGCCCCGCCCGTCCGGGAGTCCGGGCGGCAGGAAGGGCAGGAGTCGGGTTACCGTTCGAGTGGCCGTTGCGGGCTTTCCCTGTTTGACACGGGGGCGGGTTGTACCGTCACACTCCGCAGCGACGACAGTGTCACCGTACGTGCCGCTGCCGTGCGTGCCAGCGCCGCACGTACGCAGTACGTGCCAGAGAGCGTCGACCGGAGAGAAGAGCGAAGTTGTCCCCGACCAGCGAGACCGCACAGGGCGGCCGCCGACTCGTCATCGTCGAGTCGCCTGCCAAGGCGAAGACGATCAAGGGCTACCTCGGCCCCGGCTACGTCGTCGAGGCGAGCGTCGGGCACATCCGCGACCTCCCGAGCGGCGCCGCCGAGGTGCCCGAGAAGTACACGGGCGAGGTGCGCCGGCTCGGCGTCGACGTCGACCACGACTTCCAGCCCATCTATGTCGTCAACGCCGACAAGAAGGCCCAGGTCAAGAAGCTGAAGGACCTGCTCGCCGAGTCGGACGAGCTCTTCCTCGCCACCGATGAGGACCGCGAGGGCGAGGCCATCGCGTGGCACCTCCAGGAAGTCCTGAAGCCCAAGGTCCCGGTCCACCGGATGGTCTTCCACGAGATCACCAAGGACGCGATCCAGCAGGCCGTCCGCAATCCGCGCGAGTTGAACAAGCGGATGGTCGACGCCCAGGAGACCCGCCGCATCCTCGACCGCCTCTACGGCTACGAGGTCTCGCCGGTGCTGTGGAAGAAGGTCATGCGCGGCCTGTCCGCCGGCCGTGTCCAGTCCGTCGCCACCCGGCTCGTCGTCGAGCGTGAGCGCGAGCGCATCGCCTTCCGCTCCGCCGAGTACTGGGACCTCACCGGCACCTTCTCCACCGGCCGCGCCGGCGACCCCTCCGACCCGTCCTCGCTGGTCGCACGGCTCGCGACGGTCGACGGCAGGCGTGTCGCGCAGGGCCGTGACTTCGGTGCCGACGGGCAGCTGAAGACCGCGAACGTGCTCCACCTCGACGAGGAGAAGGCCCGCGCGCTCGCCGCCTCCCTCGCCGACACCCGCTTCGCCGTCCGCTCGGTCGAGTCGAAGCCGTACCGCCGCTCCCCGTACGCCCCCTTCCGCACCACGACCCTCCAGCAGGAGGCGAGCCGGAAGCTCGGCTTCGGTGCGAAGGCGACCATGCAGGTGGCCCAGAAGCTGTACGAGAACGGCTTCATCACCTACATGCGTACGGACTCCACCGTGCTGTCCGACACGGCCGTCACGGCGGCCCGTGCCCAGGTCACGCAGCTCTACGGCGCCGAGTACCTGCCGGAGAAGCCGCGCGTCTACGCCGGCAAGGTCAAGAACGCCCAGGAGGCGCACGAGGCGATCCGGCCTTCGGGTGATCGTTTCCGCACCCCTGCGGAGACCGGACTGACCGGCGACCAGTTCAAGCTCTACGAGCTGATCTGGAAGCGGACCGTCGCCTCTCAGATGAAGGACGCGACCGGTAACTCGGTCACCGTGAAGATCGCCGGCACGGCGGCCGACGGCCGGGACGCCGAGTTCTCGGCCTCCGGCAAGACGATCACGTTCCACGGCTTCATGAAGGCCTACGTGGAGGGCGCCGACGACCCGAACGCGGAGCTCGACGACCGCGAGCGGCGCCTGCCCCAGGTCGCCGAGGGCGACGCGCTCGCCGCCCAGGAGATCACCGCGGACGGCCACGCGACCAAGCCGCCGGCCCGCTACACCGAGGCCAGCCTGGTCAAGGAGCTGGAAGAGCGCGAGATCGGCCGCCCGTCGACCTACGCCTCGATCATCGGCACCATCCTCGACCGCGGCTACGTCTTCAAGAAGGGGACGGCGCTCGTGCCGTCGTTCCTCTCCTTCGCCGTCGTCAACCTCCTGGAGAAGCACTTCGGGCGGCTCGTCGACTACGACTTCACCGCCAAGATGGAGGACGACCTCGACCGCATCGCGCGCGGCGAGGCCCAGGCGGTGCCGTGGCTGAAGCGTTTCTACTTCGGCGAGGGCGGCGGCTCCGGCGAGGGCGGCGCCGCGGACGCCGGCAACGGTGACGGCGACCACCTCGGCGGCCTGAAGGAGCTGGTCACCGACCTCGGCGCCATCGACGCCCGGGAGATCTCCTCCTTCCCCGTCGGCAGCGGCATCGTGCTGCGCGTCGGCCGCTACGGCCCGTACGTCGAGCGCGGTGAGAAGGACCAGGAAGGCCACCAGCGCGCCGACGTCCCCGACGACCTCGCGCCCGACGAGCTCACCGTCGCCTATGCGGAGGAGCTGCTCGCCAAGCCGAGCGGCGACTTCGAGCTGGGCACCGACCCGGTCAGCGGCAACCAGATCGTCGCCAAGGACGGCCGCTACGGCCCGTACGTGACGGAGATCCTGCCCGAGGACACCCCGAAGACCGGCAAGAACGCGGTCAAGCCGCGTACGGCCTCCCTCTTCAAGTCGATGTCCCTGGACACGGTCACGCTGGAGGACGCCCTCAAGCTCATGTCGCTGCCGCGCGTCGTCGGCGCCGATGCCGAGGGCGTCGAGATCACCGCGCAGAACGGCCGCTACGGCCCGTACCTGAAGAAGGGCACGGACTCGCGCTCCCTCACCGACGAGGAGCAGCTGTTCACGATCACGCTGGAAGAGGCGCTGGCGATCTACGCCCAGCCCAAGCAGCGTGGCCGGGCGGCCGCCAAGCCGCCGCTGAAGGAGCTCGGCACCGACCCCGTCAGCGAGAAGCCCGTGGTCGTCAAGGACGGCCGCTTCGGCCCGTACGTGACGGACGGCGAGACCAACGCCACCCTGCGCACCGGCGACAGCGTGGAGACGATCACGCCCGAGCGCGGCTACGAGCTGCTCGCCGAGAAGCGGGCCAAGGGTCCCGCGAAGAAGGCGGCCAAGAAGGCGCCGGCGAAGAAGACCGCCGCCAAGAAGGCCACCACGGCGAAGAAGACCGCCGCCAAGAAGACGGCGGCGAAGAAGACCACGACGGCCAAGAAGACGACGGCCGCCGCTGCCAAGAAGACGGCGGCCGCGAAGCCCGAGTGACGTTCCGGAGTGACTCTCCCGACACCGCGGGGAGGGCGGGGGCCGTGGCCCCCGCCCTCCCCGCTCCTTTGTTCGGGCGGAGGCCACGAGGAGCCAGGGGGTCCGGATAGGGTGGACGGATGACGCGAGCAGAGCAGCCAGACACCGACGCCGCACTCGTCGCCGATTCCCGCGAACGCGCGGTACGGGCCCTCTTGCGCCATCAGCCGCTGCGGAGGCTGTGGAGCGCTCAGCTCGTCGGCGGTACGGGCGACGCCCTCGCCCTGCTCGTCCTGATCCTGCTCGGCCTCCAGGCCGCCGTCGTCACCGACGCGCTCGGCGGCGGATACCGGGGCGCAGCCCTCGCCGTGGCCGCCGTCATCGGCGCCCGGATGCTCGCCGCCGTCCTCTTCGGCGCCGTCCTGCTCGGCCCGCTCACCGCGCTGACCGCGCCCGGCGGCCCGCTCGACCGCCGCTGGACCATGATCGGCGCCGACGGCGTACGGATCGCGCTGCTGGTCATCGCTCCGCTGTGGATCGACTGGGCACCCGACAAGGCGCTCTGGTTCCTGCTCGGCACCGTCTTCGTCACCGGCGCCGCCGAGCGCCTGTGGACGATCGCCAAGGAGGGCGCCGCGCCCGCGCTGCTGCCCGCCCCGCCGATCGAGGGCGCCGCCGTCCGACCGCTGCCCGACCACCTCGGCGCGCTGCGCACCCTCAGCCTGCGCACCAACTTCCTCGCGGTGCCCGCGGCCGCCGCCGTCCTGCTGCTCGCGATGCTCCTCGGCAACCTCCTCGGCACCGGGATCGACTGGTTCACCGAGCACCAGGCCGCCCTCGGCTCCTACGTGGCCGCCGGACTCTTCGCCGCCTCCGTCTCCGTGCTGTGGTTCGTCGAACTGCCGGGCGGCCAGACCCCGCGCCCCCGCTCGCCGCTGGAGGGCCTGCGACGGCCGTCCGCCCCGGGAGACCAGGGCGCCGAGAAGGGGCGCACGGGCGCCCTCGGACTGCTCGTGTTCGCCTGCGCCACCGTCGCCGGCGCCATCGCCGCCGCCGCGGCCGTCGCCGTGCTCCACGCGTACGACCTGGGCGGCGGGCCCGTCACGTACGCCCTGCTGATCCTGGCGCTCAGCGGCGCCACCGCCGTCGGCATCCGCACTGCCGGATCCGTGCTCACCGTGCTCTCCCGGCGCCGGCTGCTCGCCCTCGCGCTCGCCGCCACGGGCATCGCCCTGCTCGCCATGGGCCTCGTGCCGGACACCGCGACCGTGCTGATGATCGCCGCCTTCGCCGGGTACGCCGCCGGGGTCGCCGCCCGTACCGGGCACAGCCTCGTCGACCAGGAGACCGAGGAGCCCCGTCGGGCCCGCGTCACCGAGCACCTGCAGGCCGTCGTCCGCGTCGGCATGGGCCTCGGAGCCCTCGGCGCCCCGCTGCTCGCCGCCGCGATCGGCCCGCACCGGCTCGCCTCCGGCAGCTTCGTCTTCGCCCACGGCGGCGCCGCCTTCACCCTCATGCTGGTCGGTGCGCTGCTCCTGCCCGTCGCCGCGCTCGTCCTCGCCAAGACCGACGACCGGGCGGGCGTCCCGCTCCGCCGCGACCTGCGCGACGCGGTGCGCGGCGCCGACCCGGCGCAGGCCCTGTCGGCGACCGGCTTCTTCATCGCCCTGGAGGGCGGCGACGGCGCCGGCAAGTCCACCCAGGTCGAGGCGCTCGCCGAGTGGATCCGCGCCAAGGGCCACGAGGTCGTCGTCACCCGCGAGCCCGGTGCCACCCCCATCGGCAAGCGGCTCCGCTCGATCCTGCTCGACGTCTCCAGCGCCGGCCTGTCCAACCGCGCCGAGGCCCTGCTCTACGCCGCCGACCGCGCCGAGCACGTCGACTCGCTCGTCCGGCCGGCCCTGGAGCGCGGCGCGGTCGTGATCTCCGACCGGTACATCGACTCGTCCGTCGCCTACCAGGGCGCCGGCCGGGACCTGTCCCCGACCGAGATCGCCCGGATCAGCCGGTGGGCGACCGGCGGGCTCGTCCCGCACCTCACCGTGCTCCTCGACGTCTCCCCGGAGACCGCCCGCGAGCGCTTCACCGAGGCCCCCGACCGGCTGGAGTCCGAGCCGCCCGAGTTCCACGCGCGCGTGCGGGCCGGTTTCCTCGCCCTCGCCGCCGGCGACCCCGGCCGCTACCTGGTCGTCGACGCCGGCCAGGAGCCCGAGGCCGTCACCACCGTCGTACGCCACCGGCTCGACCGGATGCTGCCGCTCTCCGAGGCCGAGGTGAAGGCCCAGGAGGAGGCCCGCCGCAAGGCCGAGGAGGACGCCCGCAAGCGCGCCGAGGAAGAGGCCGCCCGCAAGGCCGAGGAGGAGCGCCT
This sequence comes from Streptomyces sp. NPDC051921, assembly GCF_040680975.1. NCBI lineage: Bacteria > Bacillati > Actinomycetota > Actinomycetes > Kitasatosporales > Streptomycetaceae > Streptomyces > Streptomyces sp. NPDC051921. Next base: position 118,314 of record NZ_JBFAXU010000018.1, on the reverse strand, counting down.
GGAGCGCGAGCGCCAGGAGCAGCTCGCCAAGCTGCGCGCCGAGGAGGAGGCGCGGCGGAAGGCCGAGGAGGAAGAGGCCCGTCGCCTGGAGGCAGAACGCCAGGCGGAGGAGGCCCGGCTGCGCGCCGAGGAGGCGCGGATCGCCGCCGAGGAGGAGCGCAAGCGGCGCGAGGCCGAGGAGAAGGCCCGCCGCGAGGAGGAGGAACGGCGCCGCAAGCAGGCCGAGGAGGAGGCCCGGCTGCGGGCCGAGGCCGAGGAGCGCCGCCTGGAGAAGCAGCGCAAGGCCGAAGAGGCCCTGGTCCGCGCGGAGGAGGCCCGCAAGCTCGCGGAGGCCGCCGCGGCGAAGGCCGCTGAGGAGGCTGCCCGGAAGGCGGCCGAGGAGGCCGCGCGCAAGGCCGCGGAGGAGGCCGCCGAGGCGGCCGCCCGTAAGGCCGCGGCGGAGGCCGCTCGTGCGGCGGAGGTCGCCCGCCAGGAGGCCGAGGCCAAGGCTGCGGCCGAGCGGGCCACGGCGGAGAAGGCCGCGGCGGAGAAGGCCGCCGCGGCGCGTGCCGCTGCCGCCGCCGAGGCCGCGGAGGCGTCGGCGAACGAGATCACCGTCGCGACCCCCATCGTGAAGCCCGACGCGGCAGGAAGGGGAACCCGGGACGGGAAGGCCGGCGCCGCGGAGCCGGCGAAGGCGCCCGAGGGCGACACCGCGCCGACCGTCTCCCCGAACGAGGTCACCGTCCCCACGCCGATCGTGAAGCTCGACGAGGAGACCACCGTCATCCCGCGGATCGGGGACGTCGACGAGACCGCCGTACTCCCGTCCGTACGGGGGACGGATCCGGTCGACCGGGTGCCGCAGGACTTCTTCCGCGACGAGAGCGATGGGCGCGACGGGCGCGACGCGCGGGACGAGCGCGACGGGCGAGCGGAGTCGGCCGGGTCGAACGACCGGACCCGCGAGCTGCCCCAGGTCGACGAGCAGGGCCGGCCCCGGCGCCGCTCCGACTGGGCGGAGGAGACCCCGCTGGACGACCTGCCGACCCTGGCGGACGAGCTCCTGGGCGCGTTCGACGACGAGGACGACGACCGGCGCGGCCGCCGCCGCTGACGGCCCGGCCGGCGCCAGGGCCGCCCGCCGGCCCGGCGGGAGTGTCAGAGCGTTGCCCCACAATGGGAGGCGTACCTGAGGAGGGGCAGCAGACATGGCCGTATGGGACGACCTCGTGGGTCAGCCGCGGGTCGAGGAGCAGCTGGCCGCCGCCGCGCGTGACGCCGACGCGCTCGTGACCGCGCAGGCCGCCGGCGAGCCCGCTCCCGAGGCGTCCAAGATGACGCACGCCTGGCTGTTCACCGGCCCCCCGGGGGCCGGGCGTGACACGGCGGCGCGGGCGTTCGCGGCGGCGCTGCAGTGCGTGAGCCCGGACCGGGCGCTCGGCGGGGCGCCGGGCTGCGGCTTCTGCGACGGCTGCCACACGGCACTCGTCGGGACGCACGCCGACGTCGAGGTGATGCGGACGGACCTGCTCTCCATCGGCGTTAAGGAGACCCGCGACCTGGTCCGCCGGGCTCAGCTGTCCCCCGCGGGCCGCCGCTGGCAGGTCATTGTCCTGGAGGACGCCGACCGGCTGACCGAGGGCGCGGCCAACGTCCTCCTGAAGGCGGTGGAGGAGCCCGCGCCGCGCACCGTGTGGCTGCTGTGCGCGCCGTCCCTTGAGGACGTCCTGCCGACGATCCGCTCCCGCTGCCGGCACCTGACGCTGAGCACGCCCTCCGTGGCGGCCGTCGCCGACGTGCTGATCCGCCGTGACGGTGTCGAGCCGGAGATCGCGCAGGCGGCGGCCCGGGCCACCCAGGGCCACATCGACCGCGCGCGGCGGCTCGCCACGGACGAGCGGGCGCGGGCCCGCCGCTCCGTGGTGCTGAAGCTGCCGCTGCGGGTCGGGGACGTCGGCGGCGGACTGAGGGCGGCGCAGGAGCTGATCGACGCGGCGGCCGAGGACGCCAAGCAGGTCGCCGAGGAGATCGACGTCAAGGAGACCGAGGAGCTGAAGGCGGCGCTGGGCGCCGCCCAGGGCGGCCGGATGCCGCGGGGCACGGCCGGGGCCATGAAGGAGCTGGAGGAGCGTCAGAAGCGACGCCGTACGCGCACCCAGCGCGACAGTCTCGACCTCGCGCTCACCGACCTGACCGGCTTCTACCGCGATGTGCTCGCCCTGCAGATGCGCGCGGCGTCGGCCCTGGCCAACGAGGACGTCCGCGACTCCCTGGAGCAGATCGCCCGCGACACGACCCCGGAGCGGACGCTGCGCCGGATCGAGGCCGTGCTGGCCTGTCGGGAGGCCCTCGACCGGAACGTCGCGCCGCTGCTCGCGGTGGAGGCGATGACGATGGCGCTCCGCGACTGACGCGAGCCGTGGGGGTCGTCCACAGGCGGGGCCGACCGAGCCGTGTGCGGACCGGGTTGTCCACATGGGCGATTGGACACGGTACGTACGGGTCCCGATACGCTCCGGGAATGGACTCCAGGCGCCTCTTCCGTACCTCCGCCACGGCCCTCGCGGCGGCCGGGCTCATCCTCTCCGGCTGCACGGGCGGCAGCGACGCGGCCGGGCCCCCGCCGTCCACAGCGGCCGGGACGCCGTCCGCCGCGGCCGGGGTGCCGTCGGCGGCGCTGCAGAAGTACTACGCGCAGAAGGTGTCCTGGAAGGACTGCGGAGTCGCGAACTTCCAGTGCGCGACGGTGAAAGCCCCGCTCGACTACGCGAAGCCCGCGGGCGAGCAGATCGACCTGGCCGTCTCCCGGGTGAAGGCCACCGGCCCCGGCAAGCGCCTCGGTTCGCTCCTGGTCAACCCGGGCGGGCCCGGCGGCTCCTCCGTCGGCTATCTCCAGGGGTACGCGGGCATCGGCTACCCCGCCCCGGTCCGGGCGCAGTACGACATCGTGGGCGTCGACCCGCGGGGCGTGGCCCGCAGCGCGCCGGTGGAGTGCCTCACCGGCCCGCAGATGGACACGTACACGCAGGTGGACGTGACGCCCGACAGCGAGGCCGAGAAGAAGGCCCTGGAGGTGGCCTACAAGGAGTTCGCGGCGGCCTGCCGGAAGCGCTCCGCGAAGGTGCTGCCGCACGTCTCGACCGTCGAGGCGGCGCGCGACATGGACATCGTGCGGGGGGTGCTCGGCGACGAGAAGCTGACGTACGTGGGCGCCTCGTACGGCACCTTCCTCGGCGCCACCTACGCCGAGTTGTTCCCGCAGCGGGTCGGGCGGCTGGTGCTCGACGGGGCGATGGACCCGTCCCTGTCCGCCGAGGACCTCAACCGCGAGCAGACCGGCGGCTTCCAGACCGCGATCAAGGCCTTCGCCGCGGACTGCGTGAAGCAGACCGACTGCCCGCTGGGCACGGAGTCGGTGCCGACCGCCCTCGCCAACCTCCAGCGCTTCTTCCGGGAGACGGACGCGAAGCCGGTGCCGACGAGCGAGAGCCGGCAGCTGGGCGAGTCCCTCGCCACGACCGGGGTGATCACCGCGATGTACGACGAGGCCGCCTGGCCGCAGCTGCGGGAGGCGCTGGCCCGCGCGATGGGCGGTGAGGGTTCCTCGCTGCTCGCCCTGGCCGACAGCTACTACGAGCGGGAGCCGGACGGCTCGTACGCGAACCTGATGTTCGCCAACGCGGCCGTGAACTGCCTGGACCTGCCGCCCGCCTTCTCCGGCCCGGCGGACGTCGACACGTCGGTCGCCTCCTTCGAGCAGGCCTCCCCGGTCTTCGGCCGCAACCTCGCCTGGGCCGCCCTGAACTGCACCTACTGGCCCACCCCGGCCACCGGCCGCCCCCACCGCATCACCGCCGAGGGCGCCGCCCCGATCGTCGTGGTCGGCACCACCCGCGACCCCGCCACCCCCTACAAGTGGGCCCAGTCCCTCGCCGACCAGCTCTCCTCCGGCACCCTGCTCACCTACGAGGGCGACGGCCACACCGCCTACGGCCGCGGCAGCGACTGCATCGACACCGCGATCAACACCTACCTCCTGCAGGGCACCGCCCCGAAGGACGGAAAGCGCTGCTCATAGCCCCTGCCGCCGCCTGCGCCGGGGGTGGTCGGAGCACCCCCGGAAACTGTGTAGACTTGGCGACGCTGCTGCACCCACCATGGGAACGCAGGGCATGCCGCCTTAGCTCAGTTGGCCAGAGCAACGCACTCGTAATGCGTAGGTCTCGGGTTCGAATCCCGAAGGCGGCTCGGATCAGCCCCAGGACTCACTCGCCGTGACCTGGGGCTTTTTTATTTACCGAACGCGACGTCGAAGCCGTGCGCGGGCCGCTCGGCTGTCGGTGGTCTCAGTTGTGGTCTCAGTCACGGGCGCGGGCGGTGTGCCCCGCTGGAGCTGAGGCAGGAACGTGTCGCCCATCCGCCGCAGCGGCCGGCCGTCGGGGCGGGTGAACACGGCATCGTGGTCCTCCCACAGGTCTCCGGCGGCGGCACGCTCTTCCGCCTGCTGCACCTTGTGTTCCTGGAGGTAAGGCAGGAACGGCTGAGGGATGGGGACGGGGTTCCGGCTCTTCTTCGTCTTCGGCCGGGTGAAGGTGAGGCCGCCTCCCTGCCGCTCGGGACAGGCGCTCGCGTGCTTGGAGCACGTCTTCTCGCAGGGCTTCGGACACCCGCGGGTGTACCCCTTGTGGGTGCCGCAGTTCGGCGGGCATGACTCGAAGCGGTGCAGGCGCTCGCCACACGCTTGTGGGTCGGAGCAGCCGTGCCGCCACGTCAGCCGTTGGAGCTGCCAGCGGGGGTGGAAGAGCTCGGCCTCAAGGTCGACGTAGCGCCACCGCAGCCCCAGGGTCTCGCCCTGTCGGAATCCGAGCCCGACGCCGACCATCCAGCGCATGAACGTGGGTCGCTTTGCGGCGGCCTCCAGGAAGGCTCGCGCCTGCTCCTTCGTGAAGGGGTTGGCTTCCGTCTCGTCCACGCTGGGCGGGTCGACCAGCGTCGCCACGTTCTCCACAATCATCCGGCGCCTGTGGGCAATCTTCAGCGCACGCGACAGAATCCGGTGGACCTTCAGCACGTGGGAGGGCGCGTGCCCCGCCCGCAGCATGGCCGCATGCATGGTCTCCAGGTGCTCCGGTTCCAGCTTGTTCAGTCGATGCTGCCCCACGCCGGGGACGATGTCGTTGCGGGTCTTGGACCAGTAGTCGTCGAGCGATCGCGGCTTGAGCGTCAGGCTTGCGATCGTGGTCAGATAGGTCTCCATCCACTGCGCGACGGTCGGCACTCGGCCAGCCTTCGGCGCACGCTGCTCGTCCCGGAGTTTCTCCAGCTCCTTGACCTTCCGACGGACCTCGGTCTCCGTCTTGGCGCGGCGGTGACGGCGGTCGGGGCTGCCGTCGGACTTCACACCCATGGTGACCCGTCCGTGCCACCAGCCATCCGCTCCGAAGTAGACGGACGACTCCATATTCAGCTTGCGGGGGCTCATTGCTTCCTTCCATGAGGGAGGCGCCCCCGGTGAACTCCGGAAGCGCCTCTGGGTGTTCGTAGGTCAGTTGGTCTGGGGCTGCAACTGCGCCACAAACGCGTCCAGTTCGACCAGTCGGATACGGCGGGAGCGACCCACCTTCACGTACGGCAGGTCCCCAGCGGCCATCAGTTCGTAGACGGTCGAGCGTCCGAAGGAGAGGTATTCGGCGGCCGCCTCGACGGTGAACAGTGCGCGGGCGGTGGCGGGCTTCACGGCGGTGGTCACTGCGCATGCCTCCTGCGTGGATGCCGGGGCCTATCGACCCCGTTCTGGGAAGTCCGCCACATCCGCTACATCCACTACATCGCAGGTCAGCGGGTGTTTTTGTGTAGCGGATGAGGGGTCGTGTAGCGGATGAGGGGTCGTGTAGCGGCTACGCGCCGAACCGGGGGCTGATCGCGTAGCCGCTACATCAGGTCGACATTGGCGCCGGCGTCCCGGTGCTGATCTGGACGCGCACTGGCTACTCGGCGGACAAGGCCATCCGCTGCACGATCACGACCTTCCGGGGTGACTTGAACCGGATGAACTACGAGATCGGCACGCTGTCCGCTCGGCAGGAGGACGAACCGCAGTGATCATCGAGCGAGCGACCGCAGATGACTTGGATGTGCTGCTCGCGTTCCGTCAGGAAGCCGCGTCGTGGCTCACGGCCCTCGGTACGGACCAGTGGCAGCGCCCGTACCCGGCCGACAGGCTTCTCGCCACGATCGAGGCCGGAGTGGTGTTCATGGTTCGTGACGGTTCGGCGACTGCCGCGACGATCACGTTGACCCCGGAAGCGGAAGATGGACTATGGACGGACCAGGAACTCCGGGAGGAGTCCCGGTTCGTGAACAAGCTGACCGTGGCGCGCACGCATGCCGGGCAAGACCTCGGTGGGCGGCTGCTCGATTGGGCGGGTGATCAGGCGTATCGTTCCGGCGCCAAGTGGCTCCGGCTCGACGCGTGGACCACAAACAAGCCGCTTCAGGACTACTACCTGCGGCACGGCTTTGAGTACGTACGGACAGTCACGGAGGGTGGGGCCGTGAACGGCGGGCCACGCGTATCGGGGTGGCTAGCCCAAAGAGTGGCGAAGCCGTCCATGCGCCATGGTCTTGAAGACCGAACGGAGCCTGCAGCGGCGTCATGACCGCGACTGCCAGCCAGAGTCTGTCCCCCCTGACTCTGGAATGCGTCGGCCCGTACTGTCGAAAGCGGTCCAGCCCGGAGCCACCATCCATGGCTCCGGGCTGGACCGTTTTCCAGTCGGGCATCACTGCAGGAGGACCGTCAGGCGAGGATCATGCCGTCCTTCGGCTCGACGCATGTCCGCAGGCTGTTGTCCCGGCCGGTGACCCGTGTATCAGTGGGACAGGCGTCCGAAGATCAGGCTGCCGGGGGCGTCCAGGTCCGAGGAGTAGAAGAACTCCCTGACGGCGCGGATGAACTCCATCCGGCTGATGCATCCGTCACCATCGGTGTCCAGCTGGGCGAAGGTGTCCATGGCGCCGGGGTCGGTGATGTTCCAGACGTCCAGGTACTGCTTGAACTCGGCCTTGCTGATGGTGTTGTCGCCGTCGGTGTCCATGATGTCGAAGACGGCGTGCGGAACGCCCTCGACCATGTTGAAGCGGCTGGTGTCCACGCTCGCCGCACGGCTGGCGGAGTGGTACTGCTCCTTGGAGAGACGGTTGACGCCGTCCGCGTGACGCAGCAGCTCGGCCCACTGCATCTGGTACGAGATCAGCAGCGCCTGCGCCCGACGGTCGTTCTTGTCGATCTTGTAGCCGGCGAGGTAGCGGTCGACGAGGCGCTGGTAGTCGCTCCAGTCGACGTAGCCGTCACCGTCGGTGTCGGTGGCGGCGAACAGCTGGTCCAGCTTGATGCTGATCGGGTCAGTGGTGGCGGTAGCCATGATTGACCTTTCTCGGGAGTGAGGTGGCGGCGCGCATCCACGCGTCCTCCCCGAGGCTAGGCCCGAGATCATTACCGAATGCTGCCAAAGGCCCATGTCAGAGGCAAGTTCGCCCGATGATGCGAATCCTCTTCTTGAGCGGTGTGATCCCAGGTGGATCGGGTATCGAATCCGGTTCTTGCGCTGCCTGCGTGCTGGCGATACTCGACTAGTGCGCCCACCGCTGCCGCTTGAAGTTGTGAACCTCCACTGCCCGTTCTCAGGCTCTGGCACAGCTTCCGTGAAATCGAGCCGGGCCTCGGGGGTCGCGGGCGCCTCCGGTCAGCCTGATACTGAGCCGCCCGGTCTCAGTCGTGGTCTCAAAGAGCCCCTGCTCCATGCACGTCCGCCTTTGTTCGGTAGTGTCCGCCAAGGGCGCTGATCTGCGACGCAACATCCTGGCCGGACGTCCGTGGACGCCCCCGGAACAAGATCGGACAACTCGTCATGCGTAGGTCTCGGGTTCGAATCCCGAAGGCGGCTCAGAGGAAGACCAGGTCAGACATCGTCTGACCTGGTCTTTTCTGTTATCCGGGGTGCTGTTGGGCGTGGGCCTGGACGCTCAGCTGTTTGCTTGCGTGAGCGATGCGTGGCGCAACAACCGATCCGGAGGGCTATTCCCATGGCCATGCTCTACGGCGCTCTGGTCCTGCACCTGACGCCGCACTGCCTCAGCATTCTTCTCGGCGCCGAACCTGGCTGCTCGCGCTCCAAGGATCGCGCCCAGCACCGTTGCAGCCAATCCGATCACCGCGATGAGAAGAGGAATCACCAAGTCCTTCACGGCCGCTCATCATGTCGGTATGACCGGCGCTCGGAAAGTACGCACCGTGCCATTAATGGTGCTGCCGCTCGTAGTTGACCGGGCTTGATGGGACGCGTCTCCATGCTGTGGGAGTGCACGTTTCTCATGGTCTGCGGACGGACGGCCGGGAGCGCGGAGGCCGTCCTGGCGTCCGGCGTGCCGGACCGGCGGAGCCAGTACGCTGAACTCAGCGGGATCGGGTTCGCCCCTATGGTGTCCGGGAGGTGCGTCATGACTGCCGAGATGGCAGCCCCTGCGTGGATGCGCGAGCAGATCACGGCGGAGCAGTACGACTCCTGGTCCGAGGAGCAGTGTGCCGGGATCGAGATCGTGGACGGGATGGTCGTTGTGAATCCCAGTGCGTCCAAGCGCCACAACCGGCTCGCTCGGATCCTGGCGAATGCCTTGGAGGCCGCTGCGGGGCCTGATTGGAACGCCGATACCGACTTCGATGTCCGTCTCCAGGACGTCCCGCTCACCAATCGCCGTCCAGACGTCGTGGTGTACCGCGCGGACACGATCGACATCACGCCCACCCGTCCCGAGCACGTGTTGCTGGTCGTCGAGGTCGTCTCACCGGGATCGGAGACCACCGATCGGATTGTGAAGACGGACCAGTACGCCAAGGCCGGCATCGCCTTCTACTGGCGGGTCGAGCAGGCCGCGACCGGCGTCCCTCTCGTGTACACCTACGTCCTCGACCCTGCTACCAGGGCCTATCGGGACGGGGAAGTGTTCACCGGTGTCGTCAAGGTTTCGGCGCCCTTCACGGTGGAGGTCGACCTCGGCAGGATCTGACCTCCTTCTGGGGGTGATCCGGATTGCGTGAGCGCTGTGTGAACGGATGGGGCGGCATCAGGGTGGACCTGACGTCACAGTGGTGAGGGCCGGATCCGGGGAAACCGGGATTCTGTGGCACCGCCCAGCACCACCCCGGATGATCTTGCGGGCCCTCGTCCTGCGTAGGTCTCGGGTTCGAATCCCGAAGGCGGCTCAGATGGAACCCCAGCTCGGACATCGTCCGAGCTGGGGTTCTCTGGTTCGGGGGTGCGGCGACCGAGTCGGAGCCGGGTGCGGGTCTCCGGGCCCGGGGGCCCGGAGAGCGGGGCGTCAGGTTCGGTGGGTCGGGGTCAGTTGGTCGGGGTCAGGCCCGGCTGGTCGAAGGTGTCCGGGACCGGCAGGGTGTCCCAGTGGGGGACCGGCCAGGCGATGACCACGGCTCGGCCCACCACGTCGTGCAGGGGGACCATGCCGCCGCGGGGGTCGGACTGGTGGTAGCGGGAGTCCAGGGAGCTCTGACGGTGGTCGCCCATCACCCAGAGGTGGCCGCTCGGGACCGTGACCTTGAACTGGCCGGGCGCGTCCGTGCTGCAGGGGGTGTTGCCGGCGAAGACGTACGGCTCGTCGAGCGGCTTGCCGTTCACCTTCAGCGGGCCCGTGCCCTTGCATTCGATCGTGTCGCCGGCGACGCCGATGACCCGCTTGATCAGGTGCTGCTCGCCGGCCGCGGGCATCAGGCCGATGAAACTCAGGAACTTCTGGGCCGCGTTGGGCTCCGCCACCGGGTGGCCCGCCAGCCAGTCCCCGGGGTCGCGGAAGACCACGATCTCACCCCGGTCGGGTTCCGAGCCGAACCACGGAGTGAGCTTGTCGACCAGGACCCGGTCGTCCTGCTGCAGCGTGTTCTGCATGGAGCCCGACGGGATCAGGAACGCCTGGAGCAGGAACGTTTTGATCAGGAAGGCCAGCACCAGTGCGATCGCGGCGAGGAGCGGCAGCTCCAGCCAGGCGGGGCGGCCTCGCTTGGGCCTGCGGCCGGAAGGCCGGGTCGCGTCGCCCTCCGGCTCCTCCCGCTCGGACCGCGCCTCGATCGCCACGTCCCCCACTTCCACTCCCCGGTCTCGTCGCACACCTGCCATGGCAACGGACCCTATGCCCCTTTGTCGCTCGGAAGGCGGCCGTCGGGCGCCCGGCACCACGTACGAGTGACCCCGAAGGGGTGGCAATAGGGTGGCGGCCGACGTCATGAGCCGGCGTCATTTGCACGGGGAGGGAACGGGATGGGTGCGGAGATCGAGGTCACCGAGCGCACGCGGCTGCGGCGGATGCGGGAGAAGGGGAGTCACCGGCGGGCCGATCTGGACGCCGTGCTGGCTGCCGGGTTCCTCTGTCATCTCGGGGTCGTCGTGGACGGCGCGCCGATGGTCGTGCCCACCGTGTACGGGGTCGACGGCGACCGGATCTACGTGCACGGCTCGGTCGCCAGCCGAAGCCTGGTGCAGGCGCCCGACGGGGTCGTGTGCCTCAACGTCACCCACGTCGACGGGCTCGTGCTCGCCCGGTCCGTGTTCGAGCACGGCGTGAACTACCGCAGCGCCATGATCTACGGCGTCCCGCGGATCGTGACCGACCCCGAGGAGAAGCTGCGCGGGCTGCGCGCGCTCACCGAGCAGTCCTCACCCGGGCAGTGGGAGTACGTGCGGCAGCCGAACCGCAAGGAGCTGGCCGCCACCTCGCTCGTGGCGCTCGACCTCACCGAGGCCTCGGTGAAGATCGCGAGCGGGCCCCCGGACGACGGCGACGGGCCGGACGCCGAACTGGGGCTCTGGGCCGGCGTGCTGCCGCTCGTCACCCGGTTCGGACAGCCCGAGCCCGATCCGCTCCTGCCGGCCGGCGTCGAGCCGCCCGCGCACATCGCCCGGCGGGCCGGGCGGGTCGTCGCGGGGCCCTCCGGGGAGCCTCTCGGCGCGGTGTGACCCGTTCGGGTCTGCCCGGTGCGCTTTCGACGCGCATCGGGCCGGGCCTGCGGGTGTCATGGCGGGGAGAGCACGCGATTCCCCTCGCCCCGACTCGCCGCGACCCCAGGAGCCCCTCATGCCCATGAACACGGTGATCTTCCCCGTCTCGGACCTCGACCGCGGGAAGGCCCTGCTCACCGCGCTGCTCGGGACCGGGCCCAGCATCGACGAGCCGTACTACGTCGGCTTCGACGTCGACGGCCAGCACTTCGGGCTCGACCCCAACGGCCAGGGCAAGGGGCTGACCGGGCCCGTCGCCTTCTGGGACGTCGACGACCTGCCCGGCACGCTCCGGAGCCTGCTCGACGCCGGTGCGCAGACCGTGCAGGACGTGCAGGACGTCGGCGGCGGGATGCGGATCGCGACGGTCAAGGACGCGGACGGGAACATGATCGGGATCAGGTCGTCCGCCGCCGGTTAGGGGCTGTCCGGCGGTCCCGGGCCGCTCCGGCGGGACCTGGGCCGGCGCGCCCGGCCCTGGACCTGTACGCCCCAGGTCTGCCGGCACTAAGCCGGTTCGAGGTCCAGCCCTTTCAGGGTGTCCCGGGCCGCCAGGACGTCCACCGCGGTGATCCGGCCGTCCAGGACCGTGAATGCGAGGACCGCTTCCGGTCCGCCGTCCGGCGTCGAGCGCACCAGGCCCGCCGCGCCGTCCACCAGGGCGGGGCGGGCCTCCCTGGCCTGTCCGGTAAGGCTCCGTGCCACCGCCCGCGCCCCGTGCGCGGGCGCGGCTCCGGCCCGTACGGCCTCCGCGTCGGCCCGGAGGACCACGTCCGGGTCCATCAGCGCGAGCAGGGCCTCCGTGTCGTCGGCCCGCGCGGCCGCCAGGAAGGCCGCGACCACCTCCCGCTGGCGTGCCAGGTCGGGTTCGGGCATCTCCTCCGTGCCCTCCACCCGGCGCCGGGCGCGCGCGACCAGCTGGCGGGTGGCGGCGGGGGTGAGCTCGACGACGGGGGCGATCTCCTCGTGCGGCACCCCGAAGGCGTCGTGCAGGACGAAGGCCAGCCGCTCCGAGGGCGGCATCGTGGCCAGGACGGCTTCCTCCGGCTCCTGCCGGTCCTCCTGCCGGGGCGGCCGGTGCGCGGCGCGCCCGGGCGCCCGCCCGGCCTCGCGCGAGCGCAGTCGGTCCAGGCAGACCCGGGCGAGGGCGTCCAGGTCCGCAGCGGCGCCGGTCAGCCGCGGTCCGGCCGCCGTCAGGGCCTCGTCGGCCTCGTCGTACGAGCCGAGCAGCCGGAACGCGACTGCGCGCAGCCGCGTTCGGTGCTCCTCCACGCTCACGGTGAGCACGGCGGGATCATCCCTCGGGCCGCGTCAGTCGCCGTGGCCCGTTCCGCCGCTGCCGAAGCCGCCGCTGGAGATGCCGCCCCACTTGCGCTTCTCCTCGGTCGGCGGGTCGGGATTGGTCTCGGTGCCCGAGGTGCCGCCGTTCTTGAGCTGGTACGGCATCAGCCGGTGCTCGCCGTCGGTCTGCGGCATCTCGACCGGGCGGCGGTACTCGGACATCTCACCGGGGAGCGCGTCCGTGTCGGGCCGGTGCGGCTGGGAATCGGGATCGGGCGGAGGGAGCTCCTTGTTCTTGATCCTGATCCCGAGCATGAAGGCGCCGATCAGGACGAGGACCACGACCATCCCGCCGATGACCTGGGCGAGGCCGGACTGCCAGACACCGGCCGCCGTGGTGACCTGTGCCGAATCCACGAGGAAAGTGTTCATACTCCAGGTCTACCCCTTTTCCGCCCGTTTGTTCCTATGAAGTCTTCCCGAGATCTTCCCCAGCTCGTTCCCGAGGCCTGCGGGGGTCCCTCCCCGAGGGCGGCGCGGATCCAGAGGGCTGAGATCCGGGGTGAAACATTTCCCCGGGCCCATCGCGTCAGTGAGGTGTAACACCAAGCAAACGAACTCGTGACAGCGATGGAGGGGAGGGACATGAGAACGTCCCGCGCGGACGAGTTCCTGGAGTTCGCCTCCGCCCGTACGGGGCATCTGTTCCGCTCGGCATGCCTGCTGACCAGCGGCGACACCCATCTCGCCGAGGACCTGACGCAGGAGACGCTGGGCCGGATGTACGCCCTCTGGGGACGGGCGAACCGGATCGGCAACCCCGCGGGCTATGCCCAGACCGTGCTCGTGCGGACCTTCCTCAGCCACCGGAGGCGCCGCTCGGCGACCGAGCGCCCCCTCGGGGAGCTGCCCGACCGCGCTCCCGAGACCGGCGAGGACCCGGCGCTGCGGATCGCCCTGCTCGACGCCCTCGCCGGGCTCGGGCCCAAGGACCGGGCGGTGGTCGTCCTTCGCTACTGGGAGGACCGCAGTATCGAGGAGACCGCGGACGCCCTGCACGTCAGCTCGGCCGCCGTCCGCACCCGTTCGGTGCGCGCCCTGGCGAAGCTGCGGGAACGGCTCGGCGGCAGCATCGCCGAATTCGCCGCCCGCTGACCCCTTACTTTTTCCCACCCACGAACCGGAGACGGTGATCTCGCCATGCCTCACAACGGAGAGCACGGACCGCACGACGAACTCGATCTGACGAACGGACGCTTCGAGGAGGAGCTCGGCGCCGTCATGCGTCACACCGGTGAGGGCTTCGCCGCCGACGACCGGCGCGAGCTCGTCTCCGGCGGCCTCGCCCGGGGTCGGCGCCGACTGGTCCGGCGCCGCCTGGCCGTGACCGGCGGTGCCCTCGCCCTCGCCGCGATCGGCGTGGGCGGGGTGTACGGCGGCTCGGTCCTCGGCGCCGACGGGGGCCCGGAGCAGGTGTCGGTCGCCGGGCCCAAGCCGGGCGACGGCAACGCCAGCGGCAAGGTGGAGCAGGTGAAGGGCATGGCCGAGATCCCCGTCGCCGACCTGGCCGCCGTGCTCAAGGCGAACACTCCGGCGGGGGACTGGCAGATCGACAACCTCGGCGGCACCGGTCAGGCGGTCTCCGGCATCTACGACGACGGCAAGGGCAAGGCGGCCGTCAGCGTCGGCCTCTACCGCGCGGGCGAGAGCAAGGAGAGCAGCATCGGCCAGGTGATCTGCCCGGACAAGGCGGTCGTTCCGTACGACGCCTGCCAGACCGCGCAGGTGCCGGGCGGCGGGCGGCTCATGGTCCTCCAGGGCTACGAGTACCCGGACAAGCGCGAACCCACCAAGAACTGGCGGGCCGTGCTGCTGACCCGGGACGGTTTCCTCGTCGACGTGAGCGAGTACAACGCGCCGGCCGAGAAGGGCGCCGCGATCAGCCGCGAGAACCCGCCCTTCGGCCCGGCGCAGCTCAAGACCCTCGTCATGGCCGACGGTTGGCGCCCGCTGCTCAAGAGGATCCCCGTGCCCGTGCCGCCGAAGGGGAAGCCCACCCCCAGCAAGGCCGGCCTCCCGCAGGAGCCCAGCGCCGCCGCCGTCCAGGCGACCCTGCGCTCGCTGCTGCCCAAGGGGAAGGGCCTCAAGGTCGTCGACAAGGGCGGCGACGGCGGGTACGGCTACCTCGTCGTCAACGACGGCAAGGGCAAGAGCCTCGTCGGGATCAACGTCCAGCGCGGCTTCAACGACGTCCGCGACCAGCTCTTCGGCAGCGGCGACGTCCAGACGCTGCCCGACGGCACCGTCGTGAAGCTCGAGAAGCGGCCCGGCGAGAAGGGCGGCGAGGGCGTGGTCTGGTGGAGCGCCGACACCATGACCCGGGACGGCTTCCGGGTCGTCGTCTCCTCCTTCAACACGGCCGCCCAGCACGAGGCCGCGACGCGCGCCGAGCCGGCGCTGACCACCGAGGAGCTGAAGACGATCGCGCTCAGCCCCAAGTGGCGGCAGCTGAGCGACGACCCGCGCTGATCGCGGAGGCGGTCAGGCGGTCCTGAGCGTGCGGGTCCGGGCCCCGGCGGGGGCCCGGACCCGCACGCCTCGTGGCGGCCGCGGGTCGGGGCGGGCCGGAGAGCGGGCCGTCCTCACCGTGCTCACTTCGCGTCCGAGTACCGCTCGACGGTCGCCGTCGTGAACGGGAAGCGCACCGGCGTCTCGCCGAACGCGATGCGTCCCGCCTCGTCGCCCGCCGCGCGGATCGCCGCCGTCACCGCCTCGGCCTCCTCCGCCGGGCAGTGCACGATCACCTCGTCGTGCTGGAAGAAGACCAGCTCGGCCCGCATTCCGGCGGTGGCGCGCCGCAGGGCCGCCAGCATCAGCAGAGCCCAGTCGGCGGCACTGCCCTGCACGACGAAGTTGCGGGTGAACCGGCCCCGGGCGCGGGCGTCCGTCGACGCGTAGCCCGGCACGTATCCGTCCGCGCCGCCCTCCTGGGGCTCCTGGGGGAGCTCGCCCTGCGGGATGCCGGCCTCCCCGTCCTCGTCCGCGCCGGCCGCCCGAGGGCTGGTGCGGCCCAGCCAGGTCCGTACGAGCCGGCCCTCCTCACCCGCCCTGGCCGCGTCGTCCACGTAGGCGACCGCGCGCGGGAAGCGGCGGCGCAGCGCGGCCAGGTTCTTCAGGCCGTCGCCGCTGGTCTGCCCGTAGATCGCGCCGAGCAGTGCGAGCTTGGCGTGGTCGCGGTCGCCGGAGAAGGCCCGGTCGGACAGGCGGGTGTACAGGTCGTCGGGGTGTCCGGCGACCTCCATCAGGCCCGGGTCGCGGGAGATCGCGGCGAGCACCCGGGGCTCCATCTGGTCGGCGTCCGCGACCACCAGGCGCCAGCCCTCGTCGGCGACCACGGCCTGCCGTATGACCTTGGGGATCTGCAGCGCGCCGCCGCCGTTGGTGGTCCAGCGGCCGCTGACCGTGCCGCCCGGCAGGTACTCGGGACGGAAGCGCCCGTCCCGCACCCAGTCGGCCAGCCACGACCAGCCGTGCGCCGTCCAGATCCGGTACAGCTTCTTGTACGCGACGAGCGGGGCGACCGCAGGATGCGCGATCTCCTCCAGCTCCCAGCGCCGGGTGGACCGCACCCGGATCCCGGCCTGCGCGAACGCCTTCACGACGTCCGCGGGCAGATCGGGTCTGACCCGCCGCCCGAACGCCGCGGACACCTCGTCCGCCAGCTCCGCCAGTCGGCGCGGCTCGCCACCGCCCGCGTACCGCTCGCCGAGCAGCTCGTGCAGCAGCGCCCGGTGCACGTCCGCCCGCCACGGCAGCCCGGCCCGGTGCATCTCGGCGGCGACCAGCATCCCGGCCGACTCGGCGGCCGTGAGCAGCCGCATCCGACCGGGATGCTCGGCGCGGTCGTGGCGGCGCTGCTGCTCCGCGTAGACCTCGAGGAGCGCGTCGAAGGGAAGCGTCACGGTGGTGGCGGCGGGCTCGAAGAGGGAGTCCTGCGCGGTCGGTTCGGCGGCCCTGAGCGGTGGGTCGGGCGGCACCGGCGCGTTCCGCAGCCGGGCCCAGGCGGCAGCGGCGGAGCGGGGCTCGCCGAGCCGCCCCTCGTGGCCGAGGAGGAGCTGCTCGGCGTCCTCGACGTCGTAGCACCGCTCCACCCGCACGCCGGCGGCGAGCAGCCGCGGATACACCTCGGCGGTGCTCCGCCACACCCAGCGGGCGACGCCCGGCCGGGAGCGGACGGCCGCCACCAGGTCCGGCTCTCGCAGGACCTCGCCGACGGGCAGGCCGTCGCCGCCCAGGGGGACGAGCAGCGCCCCGTCCCCCTCCGGCTCGGGCGCGACCGCCCACCTCTCGTTCACGGGTGCGAGTCTGGCACTCGCCACTGACAAAGGGTGCTTTTGCGCCTCTTTCTGCTACTTCATTCCGTGACGCACGCAGCAGGGCGCACACCTGTCGGGGTGGCGCGCGCCTGCCGTTCCGCCCGTCGGTGTGGCGCGCCCGCGGTCCGGCCTGTCGGTGTGGCGCGCGCCCGCGGTCTCGCCTGTCGGTGTGGCCCGCGCGCCCGCCGTCCCGCGTGCGTCATGCCGCCTTGTGGAACAGGGCGGCGGCCTCGCCGCGGGAGCCGACGCCGAGCTTGCTCAGGATGTTGGCGACGTGGAACTTCACCGTGGACTCGCTGATGTGCAGCTCCTGCGCGATCTGCCGGTTGCGGTGCCCGAGGGCCAGGTGGGTGAGGACCTCGATCTCGCGTTCGCCGAGGCCGCTCAGCGGGTCCATGGCGGCGACCGGGGCGTCCGGCGTGGACAGCGGCAGGGTCGCGGCGAGGGTGGTGCCCCAGCCGGGCACCGCGTCGAGCTCCAGGCGCCCGCCGAGCACCTCCAGGCGGTCGGTGACGCTGCCCGCGCCCACCGGGCAGGCGTCGAGGAGGCCGGGGCCGTCGTCCCGCACGGTCGCGCGCAGTGCGTGTTCCGTCAGTGTCCAGGCGACGTGCACCCGGGACACCGCCTCCTGCTCCAGGACCACCAGGAGCAGCGCCCGGACGATCGCGCGGGCGCCGTGCGCCAGGTCCGCCGGGAGGGTGCGGGTGGCGTCCGGGCCGTCCGGCGGGCCGAGTTCGAGCCGCACGGGGCTGTGCCGCAGCATCGGGCGCAGGTCGTCCGCGAGCCGGGCGAAGGCCTCGAACACCGGCTCCTCCGCCACCGACCGGTCCCGTTGGGACTCGGCCCGCAGCTCGATCAGCGCCGACACGGCCAGGTCGGTGGCGGTCGCGCGGGCCGCGGAGTCGTCCAGTGCGCGGCTGCGGAGCACCCCGAGCAGACCCGAGAGCGCGGCGGCGTGCGCCGTGGTCAGCTCCGCGGTGACCCGCGCCCGCGTGTCGGCCGCCGCCCGCGAGCGGGCCAGGGCGCCCGGCATCGCCTCGCTCGCGAACCGGTCGAAGTGGCTGGTCACCAGGTCCCACAGGGTCTGCGCCAGGGCGAGTTCGGCCGGCCCGACGGGCGCGGCGCCTTCCTCCCGTACGAGCACGAGCACCGAACCGCGGGGCGTGGCGTCGCTCCGCACCGCGACCACTTCCCGCTCCGCGCCGCCGACGGCCGCCGCCCGCCCCTGCCAGGGACGGCCGGCGTCGACGGCGGAGAGGAGCGGGGTGAGCTCGGCGGCGGTGAACGGCACGCCCTCGTCGCCGGTCCGCTTGAACGGCGAGTGAGCGCAGTGCGTGGAGAGCTCGGCGGCGGCCCGGTGCGGGATGAGCGGCGCGAGGAGCTCGGAGAGGCGGGGCAGGATCTCGCCGAGGGGCTGCCGGAGGATGTCGTGGGCTGCCAAGAGGGCGTTGAGGGAGGGGAGTTGCGCGGTCAGTCCGGGGGTGGGCGCGGGGGCCTGCGCGGGGGTGGGTGCGGGGGCCTGCGCGGGGGTCGGGGCCTGCGCCGGGGCCGGGGCCGGGGTCGGGGCCGGGGCCGGGGCGGGTACCGGGGCCGGGGTGAGCTTCGCGGGGACGTTCTCTGTGAGCTCCGCCGTGAGTTCCATGCGGACAGGCTACGGCCGTTCTTTCGGGTAGGTGGGCCTGTCCGTTCGGATGGCGGGGGCTGGGTGGCCCGTGGCGGAGGCTTGTCCCATCGAAACCGAGTTCAGGACATGGGGGAACCATGGAAGCGATCGTGTACGAGGAGTTCGGCGGCCCCGAGGTGCTGCGCCACGAGGCGGGTGTGGCCGTGCCCCAGCCCGGACCGGGCGAGGTGCGGGTGAAGGTGGCGGCGGTCGGCGTCAACCCGGTGGACTGGAAGCGCCGTTACGGCTGGGTGGAGGCGTTCTACCCGACGACCTTCCCGGCTGTGCCGGGCCTGGAGTTCGCGGGCACGGTCGACGCGCTCGGCGAGGGCGTCACCGAACTCAACGTCGGCGACGAGGTGTTCGGCTGGACGAAGACCGGCGCGTACGCCGAGTACGCCATCGCCGACGTCGTCGCCCGCAAGCCCGAGGCGCTGTCGTGGGAGAGGGCCGCGAGCATTCCGGTGGCCGGCGAGACCGCCCGGCGCGTCCTGGACCTGCTCGGCGTCGAGCGCGGCGAGACGCTGCTCCTGCACGGCGCGGCGGGTGCGGTCGGCGCGGTCGCCGCGCAGCTGGCCGCCGCGGCCGGCGTGACGGTGATCGGCACGGCGTCCGAGCGCAACCACGCGTTCCTGCGTGAGCTGGGCGTCACCCCGGTGACGTACGGGGAGGGCCTGGCCGACCGGGTCCGCGAGGCGGCCCCGCAGGGCGTCGACGCGGTCTTCGACGCGGCCGGGCACGACACCCTGCCGGTGTCCATCGAGCTCCTGGGCGGTGACACGTCGCGGATCGTGACCATCGCGGCCACGGACGCCGCCGAGCGCGGCGTCGTCTTCTCCGGTGTCACCGTCGAGGCGGCGACGGCCCGTGAGTGGCTGGACGGGCTCGCGGCCCTGGCGGTGGAGGGCAGGCTGCGGCTCGACGTCGCGGACACCTTCCCCCTGAAGGAGGCGGCTCGGGCGCAGGAGCTGAGTGAGGCCGGGCACGCGCGGGGAAAGCTGGTGCTGCTGCCGTGAGAAGGGGATTCCGGGACCACGGGGGTGTCCCGGGCCTCGGGCCGCGGGCCTTGGACCCCGAGCCTTGAGCCGCGGGCCTCGGGCCGCGGGCCTTGGACCCCGGGCCTTGGACCCCGAGCCTTGACCCCAGCCGTGGGCCCGGCCCTGGGCCTCGGCCCTGGGCTGCAGCCCAGGGCGCAGGCGCCGGGTTCCGGCGTCCGGTTCCGGGGGCGGTCCGCGGTCGCGGGGGCTAACCTCGCCGGGTGAGCGAGACACCCGCCGACCGCATCAAGATCTGGTTCCGTTTCGTCCCCCGCGAGGGCTGGCTTCCGCAGGACACCGAGGGGTTGTGGGCCGTGCGGGTGGGCGAGGACACGGCCCGGGTGGCCAACGTGCCGTTCCTTCAGGACGGGGTGGCCGAGGGGGACGTCGTGCGCTACACGACGGACGCCGACGGCATGCACTGGGCCACGGGCCGGGCGGCCGCGTCCGGGAACGTCACGGTCCGCGTGCTGCCCGTCCGCTCCGGGCCCCTCGGCCCGAGCGCCCGCGCCGTCCACGAACGGCTTGCCCCGTTCGGCCTGGGCGGCGAGTCCTTCAGCAGCGATTTCCCCCTCGTGGCCCTCACCGTTCCGGCCGATGCGCCGATGACGGAGATCAAGGAGGTGCTGGAGCGGGGCACGAAGGACGGGTGGTGGCACTGGGAGACGGGCTGCACGACGGAGGCGTGGAACGCGGCGTGAGCCGGTCCCCCAGGCCTGGGCCGGGCCCACGTCGGCGATCCGGCTAGAACCAGCCCGCCTTGACCACCGCGTGGCCCGATACCGCCGCGCGTTCGTAGAAGGCGCGGAGGTGCTCGTGGTGGGACCGGAAGATGTCGCGGACCGTGGGCTCGGGCCAGCCGGGACCGAAGGAGCCGTGGATCGAGGCGCCCGCCCGGGACCAGAGTTCCTCGAAGGAGACCGCCGCGAGGAAGGCCGCGGCCCGGACCGTCTCGTCGGGCGCGAGCAGCATCAGGGGCGGGTGGGCGAGCCTGTCGGACGGGCCGCCGGCGGGCTGGCGGCCGCCGAAGACCGGGAGCCAGGCGTCGCTCTCGGCGCTCGCCTCGTACAGCTCGTGGAGCGTCCGGAAGTCCTTCTCGACGGAGTCGGACACCCCCGCCGCGTGCTCGACCCGGTGGTTCTCCCAGGCCGCGCCCATGAACGCGGTCAGCCACTCGTGGTCGTCCCGTAGATCCGTCTCCGCCGCGGCGCGCAGGTGCAGATGCACAGCGGTCCCCCTTGCCCCCGATTCGGTGTTCGTCCAGGGGCAAGTTATCGCCCGCCACTGACAGCGCAGGCGGGACGGGACAGGGACCCGGCTCCGACCCCAGTCCCTGTCCCGTCCCGACTCACCAGCCTCACCCCTCAGCGGGTCAGCCGCCACGCGGGGACGACCGTCGCGACCGTCGCGACCGCCGCGCAGACCCCCGCTGCCGAGCCGAGCGGGCCCCACGGGACCGTCAGGGCGACCGGGGCGGAAAGGGCCGCGAGGCCGGTGCCCAGGGCGCCGAGGCAGAGGGCCGTGACGGCCAGGCCCAGGACCGCGCCGATCGCCGTCGCCAGCAGCGACTCGCCGGCGACCACCCGCAGGACCTGTGCCCGGGTGGCGCCGGCCAGGCGGAGTGCGGTCAGTTCGGGGCCGCGGACCGAGGTGGCCATGAGCAGGGTGTTGGCGAGGGCGATCACCGTGTAGACGAGGGCGATGCCGAGGACCAGGAGCAGGCCGAGCCGGGTCTGCGGGGTCGCCGACGGGTGGGTCGCGGCCGCCCAGGCGTCGGCCGTCCGGACGGTCCCGCCCGGCATCGGGACCGGCCGGTCCGCGTCGATCCGGTCCACCGTCGCGCCCGGCGCGTTCGCCCAGGTCACGTACGGGCCGTTGTCGCCCGTCCCCTTCGCGAGCACCGCCACGACGCGCAGCCGGACCGGCCCGCGGCCGTCCGCCCGCCAGACCTCGACGGTCTCGCCGACCGTCCGCCGCTCGAACTCCTCGTTCACGACGATCGAGCCGTCGTCCAGCTTCCGCGGGTCGCCCGCGACCACTGGAAGGCGGGCGTACGAGGCCCAGGCGGCCGGGTCGGCCACGGCCCGCGCGCCGTACTTGACCAGGGCCTCCGCCTCCTCCCGTACGAAGACGGAGGTCGCTCCGGTGGCGGCGCCCGACGCCGGGCGCGCGGGCGGGGGCGTGGTTCGCGACGCAGGCGGGGGTGCGGTTCGGGCGGTGGGCAGGGGTGCGGTTCGGGCCGTGGGCGGGGGTGCGGACGCGGGTGCGGTTCGGGCCGTGGGCAGGGAGGCGACGCCGGGGTGCTCCCCGCCCGCCGTGGTCGTCACGTACGCCGCCGTCGTCTGTTGCCGCGCCTCCGTCGCCCTGGCGCCCGTCACGGTCGCCGCCGAGCCGAGGAGCGTGCCTGCGAGGGCGACCGTCACGAGGACGGGCGCGGCGACGGCGGCGGTGCGGCGTACGGCGGCCGCGCTGTTCTCCCGCACGAGCATGCCCGTCGCCCCCCACAGCCGTACCGCCCGGGCGGCGGGCCGTACGAGGAGCGGGGAGAGCAGCGCGACGCCGGTGATCAGCAGCATCGGCTGGGTCGTGTACGTCTTGCGCTTCAGGAGCTCGGACGGCTCCGTCGCGAGCGTCCACAGCGTCAGGCCCACGCCCGCGAGCAGCAGCACCGCCCCGAGCAGCGCCCGGCCGCGCGGCAGGACGTCCGCGTCGACGTCCGCCTCGCGCAGGGCGGCCGTCGGGCCGACCCGCCCGGCCCGTCGGGACGCGGCCAGCGCGCCGGCGAGGGCGACGGTCACGCCGGTCCAGAAGGCCGCGTGGTACGGCCAGGCGACCGCGTTCGCGCCCGCGTCGATCGTGAACCAGGAGGGGGCCACCCCGCCGTCCACCAGCGCCCGGGCGAGCCGGGGCGTGCCCCACGCGCCGAGCAGGCAGCCGGCGGCGGAGGCCGCGACCCCGACGCCCGTCGCCTCGGCGAGCAGCATCCGCCGCACCTGGCCGGGAGTGGCACCGGCCATGCGCAGCAGGCCGTACTCGCGGCGCCGGAGCGCCACGGCGAAGGCGAAGGTGGACGCGACGACGAAGACGGAGACGAAGGTGGTCACGCCGCCGGCGGTGCCGAGCAGGGCGTTGAGGGTGACGAGCGCCCGGGCGTCCCGGGCGGCCTCCGGATCGACCGCCCGCCGCTCCGCGCCGGTGAGGACCCGCGCCCGGTCGCCGACCAGGGCCCGGACCTCGGTCGCCGGGGCGGCGACCCCGACGGCGTCGGGACCGGCCGAGGGGACGGTGCCGCTCGTCGTGACGGTCCAGCGGGCGCGCAGTTCGCGCAGGAGTTCGTTGTCCACAGGCTGTGGACGGTCCAGCGGTGCTGTCGCGACGCCGGTGTCCGGTCCGCGCCGCACCTCCACCGCGATCCGGTCATGACCCTGCACGACGACGGGCGACGAGGCGAATCGCTCCGGCGCGCGCTCGGGCGCGCGGACGGTGGCCGACAGCCCGAGCCCCATGACGGCGACGAGCCCGACTCCGAGCGCGAGCGCGGTGAAACCGCCGACGAAGGAGGCCCAACGGGCCCGCAGCCCGGCGAGGACGACGGTCAGCACGGTGCGCCCGACTTCCACGCGGAGGCGGGGCGGGCCGCGGAGGCGGGATCGCCCGCGCCGGTCGGACTCGCCGCGGAGGCGGGATCGCCCGCGCCGGTCGGACTCGTGGCGCCGGTCGGCCTCGTCCCACCGCTCGGGCCACCGCTCGGGCCGGCCCCGCCCGTCGGAGCGGCCGTCTCCAACCCCGCCATCCTGGCCGCGACCGCATCCGCCGTCGGCCCGGTCAGTTCGCCCTGCACCCGTCCGTCGGCCAGGAACACCACCCGGTCGGCGCAGGCCGCCGCCACCGGGTCGTGGGTCACCATGACGATCGTCTGACCGTCCCCGTCGACCAGCTCGCGCAGCATCGCCAGGACCTCGCGGCCGGTCGTCGAGTCGAGGGCACCGGTCGGTTCGTCGGCGAAGAGGACCGCCGGGCAGGTGATCAACGCGCGGGCCAGGGCCACGCGTTGCTGCTGGCCGCCGGAGAGTTCGCCGGGGCGGTGCCGTTCGCGGCCCGCGAGGCCGACGCGGGCCAGGGCCTCCCGCACCCGCGTACGGGACGGGCGGCGGCCGGCCAGCCGGAGCGGCAGGGCCACGTTCTGGGCGGCGGTGAGCGAGGGCAGCAGGTTGAAGGACTGGAAGACGAAGCCGATCCGGTCCCGCCGCAGCAGCGTGAGGCGGCGCTCGCTCAGGCCGGCAAGCGGGACGCCTCCGACCTCCACGCTGCCCGCCGTCGGCCGGTCGAGGCCGGCCGCGCACTGCAGGAGGGTCGACTTGCCCGAGCCCGACGGGCCCATGACGGCGGTGAACGTCCCGGCGGGGAAGTCGAGGTCCACGCCGTCGAGGGCGCGGACGTCCCGGTGGTGGCGGCGCAGGCCGCGGAGCCGTACCGCCGGCGGCGCCACGGCGTCCGGCGGCGCCAAGGCGTCCGGCGGGGACGGCTGCGTCAGCGGGGGCATCGAGGGGTTCGGTCGCATGCCTCAAGCGAACCGTTTCCGCCCCTCCCGATCACGACCACCAGCGGGCGTCCCGGAGGTAGTGCCAGGCCTACCCCTCCCGTACGGCGGCCGCGAACACCTCCAGGACGTCCAGCGGCTCCCGACCGCCGCAGCCGCCGCTCGGTCCAGCGGTGGGCCAGCGCGTACGGCAGGTGGTCGCCGCCGCCGGACAGGCTGGTGCGGACGACGCGGCGGACCCCGGCCCGCTCGGCGGCCGGGACCGTGGCCTCGTGGCGGCCACGACCACGTCGTCCTCCCTGTACCCGGCCGAGATCAGGAGCAGGGTGTCGATCCCGGCGAAGGCCTCCGGGAGCGTGGCGGGCTCGTCGAAGTCGACGTGCCGGGTGCCGGGCAGCCCGCCGCGGGTGCCGAGGACGACGTCGTCGCGGTCGGCTACCCGCTCCGCGACGAGCGAGCCGAGAGCGCCGGAGACCGGGTGACGAGCAGCATGGACACCCCCTGGGCATGGATGATGACGGTGAACGAGTGCCCGGGACCATCGTGGCGAGGCGGGGACGATCTTGGAAGGAGGCGCAGTGATGTCGGAGGGAACACCGACGTGACCACCACGGCCGTCACGAGAGCCGAGACCCACCTGATCGAGCAGCTGGTCGACCGGTCGCTCGACCACCGGGCCACGATCGCCCGCGCCCGCGAGGAGTTCGACGCGAGGCGTCCGGCATGAGCGGCACCGAGAGCAGGAGCGGCAGCACCGTCGACGAGGCCCTCAAGGCGCTGTACGGGGACCGGCGCGACGACCGTGCCCTCGACACCGCCGCCTCCCTCCTCGCCGCCGACCGCTCGGCCGACGCCGAAGTCGCCCGGCGCGGGCGGGAGTTCGTCCGCACCCTGTGGACCCGCGGCTGGCAGCCCGCCGACCTCGTCCGCACCGCTCGCCGTGAACTCGCCGACGAACACGTGCGGTTGCTCATCACACTCGTACGGTCGGAGACCGCGGGCTACGAGCGGCTCCCGCACCGCTGGCAGGCGCAGCTCGACGCGCTCGACCCCGCGGAAGCGGCCCCCACCGACCGCTTCTCGCACGCCACCGCCACCCTGGAGCTCTACCGGCTCCTCGTCCGACTGCCCCGCCTCGACGCCGTCGGGCCCGTGCCCGGCGAGGCCCTGCCACCCGCCGTCGCGGGCGAACCGAAGATGCTGACCAGGATCCGCGCACTGCTCGCCAAGGCCGAGGCGACCACGTACGCCGAGGAGGCCGAGGCCCTGACCGCCAAGGCACAGGAGCTGATGGCCCGGCACAGCCTCGACGAGGCGTCCCTGGCCGCCGGCGCGCCCTCGCCGGAGACGCCGGGGGCGATCCGGATCGGGGTGGACCCGCCGTACGAGCAGGCCAAGGCGATCCTGCTCGACGCGGTCGCCACGGCGAACCACTGCCGGGCCGTGTGGAACGAGGCGTACGGATTCTCGACGGTCGTCGGCTTCGAGGCCGACCTGGAGCCCGTCGAGCTGCTCTACACCTCCCTGCTCGTCCAGGGCACGGCGGCGATGACCCGCGCGGAGGCCGAACAGCGGAAGGGCGGCCGCAAGCGCACCAAGTCCTTCCGGCAGTCCTTCCTGCTCGCCTACGCCAACCGGCTCGGCGCCCGCCTCGCGGCGACGACCCGCCGGGTCGCGGCCGAGACCCCGACGCTGCTCCCTGCCCTCGCCTCCCGCGAGGTGGCGGTCACCTCCCGCACCGACGAGCTCTTCCCGGAGACCCGGACGACCCGGGTCCGCGCCGCCTGGGACGAGGCGGGCTGGGACCACGGCACGTCGGCGGCGGACCGCGCGGGCCTGGGCGCGCCCCCACGGGGCGAGATCCGCTAGGCGCCCGGGCCGACCGAGGTCGCCCGGCGCCCACCCGCGCTCGGCGGGGAGAGGCCCGCCGGCGCTCAGCCGTACGTCGCGGACCGAGGTCGCCCGGCGCCCGCCCGCACCCCGGCGGGGCAATGCCCCGGCGCCCGTCCGCACTCCGGTGGGGAATGCCCCGGCGCCCGCCCGCACCCCGGCGCCCGTCCGCACTCCGGGCCCCGGCGCCCGTCCGCACTCCGGTGGGGAATGCCCGGCGCCCGCCCGCACTCCGGCGGGGCGCGGACCGCCAGGCACTCAGCCGTGTACCGGCGGGGCGATGCCCCCGCGTCCGCGCGTGGCCTGGTGGGGCATTGCCCCCAGGTGTCCGTCCGTGCCCCGGCGGGGCAATGCCGGCGGCGGGGGCGCACCCACTCCCCGGCAGTGCGAGGTCCGCCGGGCCTGGCCTCACCCGTGCACCGTGGGGGGCGTCCTGCAGGTGCTCACTCATCCCCCGGCGGGGCGCGGTCCTGCAGGTGCTCACTCATCCCACCCCCCGCGGGGCGAGGTCCGCCCGGTGCCCGTCGGCGCCCCCACGCCCAGCACCAGGAATGTCCGATTCGCCCCTCGTCGCGACTAGGCTCGCCCCATGAGCTGGCTCCGCGCGCTGAAGGAGACCGCGCGCTCGGGGCTCAGCGTCGAGCGGCGGAGGTTGGAACCGGCGGTCGCCGCTCGGGGCGCGCTCGGGCTGGCGCTCGTGGTGGGGGTGTCGCTCGCGTGGTTCGGGCCGGCGGTGGCGGCGTCCTCGGCGTTCGGGGCCTTCCAGGCGGCGATCGCGACCTTCCAGCGTTCGTACCGGCCGCGCCCGACGCTGGCGCTCGCCTCCGGGGCGTCTCTCGCCGTGTCCACGTTCCTCGGCTATCTGACCGGGGCCCGTCTCCTGCTGTTCCTCGTCCTCCTCGGGGTGTGGACCTTCCTGTCCGGGCTCGCATGGGCCGCCGGGCCGACGGTCGGGCTCATCGCCTCCTCCAACGTGGCGATCATGCTCGTCACCGTCACCCTCCCCACGTCCGTCGCGACCGCCGCCGGGCACGCCGCGATGATCGCGGTCGGCGGGCTGGTGCAGGCCGGGCTGATCGTGCTGCTGCCGGTGCGCCGTTGGGGCGTGCAGCGCGACGCGCTCGCCGACGCGCTCGCCGCGGAGGCGGACTACGCGCGGCGGCTGCGGTACGACCCGATCGCCGCCTTCGATCCCGTACCGCTGATGACGGCCCGCAGCGCGGCCGCCGTCACCCCGCGCCAGGCCCGCCGCCGCCCCGCCGAGCTGCACGGGGCGCGCGGCCTCGCGGAGCGGATCCGGCCGGTGCTGGCCTCGCTGGCGGACCCGGCGGTGGGCGCGGCGGAGGAGGGGCCGGAACGGGACCGGGTGCGGGAGCTGCTCGGCGCTGCGGGCGCGCCCCTCGACGCGTGCGCGCACGCGATCCGGCACGGCGATCCGGTCGAGCTGCCGCCGGCCGCGCTCGCCGCGCTCCGTACGCCGGACACGGGCGCGATCCTGTCCGGCGCGCCCCGGCGGGCCGCGGCCCGACTCGCGGCGCTGCTCGGCGACGTCGTGGAGACGGCGGAGCCGCGCACGGAGACGGCGGCCGCGGCCCGCAGCCGGCCCACCCTCGTCCGGCTCGTGCCGGTCGCGCTGGCCCGGATGCGGGCGGAACTGCGGCACGAGTCCCCGATCCTGCGGCACGCGATCCGGGTGACGGCCGTGGCGACCGTCGGCTACCTCCTCGGTACCGCGCTCCCGCTCGGGCACGGCTACTGGGCGCCGCTGGCCTCGGTGATGGTGATGCGCCCGGACTTCTCGCAGACGTACGGGCGTTCCGTCGCGCGCTTCGGCGGCACCCTCGTCGGGGTGGCCGTCGCGACGGGCGTCGTGCAGGCCGGGCAGCCGGGCACGTACGCGCTTGCGGCGCTCGCCGTCCTGTGCGCGTTCGGGATGTACCTGCTGATGCGCACCGGGTACGCCGTGACGCAGGTCTGCGTCGGCGCGTACGTGGTCTTCCTGCTCGGCATGGCGGGCGAGGGCGCCGCCCAGACCGTCCGCGACCGGGTGCTCCTCACCCTCCTCGGCGGCGTGCTCGCCATGCTGTCGTACGCCGTCTATCCGGCCTGGGAGACGCCCCGGCTGCGCGGCCGGCTCGCCGACTGGCTGAAGGCGAGCGGGCGGTACGCGGCCTCGGTCGTCGACCATTACGCCCAACCGGCCGGCCCCGCCTGCCCGGACGTGCGCGAGGCGCTGCTCGAGGCCCGCGGGTCCCGCATCGCCTGGCAGGAGGGCGTGGCCCGGGCCGGCCACGAGCCGGTGCGGCACCGGGGCCTGTCGCACGCGGCGGCGGGCGACGCCGAGCACGCCCTGGCCCAGTTCGGGCGGGTCGCGATGCTCCTGGAGGCGCATCTCCCGGAGCGCGGCGCCCCGGCGGTTCCGGAGGCCGAGGCCCTGGCCGAGGCGCTGCGACGGGCGACGGAGCGGGGCGCGAAGGAGCTGCGGGAGCGGAAGGCGCCCCGCTGGGACGACCTGCGGGAGACGGTCGCGGCCTGGGACGCGGCCGGCCCGGACCACTTCCTGCTGCGCAAGGGGGCCGTGCTGCTCCTGGAGGCCCTGGACGAGCTGTCGTCGGCTGTTCACGGCGAAGACTGAGATTTTCCGTACGGCATGTCATCCGGGGCGCGGTGGAGCGGGTTTGGAAGAAGTGAGGACCGCTCACCGGAAACCAGGAGCAACCGTATGAAGAAGTACCTGCTGGCCGCGGCCGTGGTCGTGGCCGCGTGCACGACCGCCGCCGCGCCCGCCGTCGCGGCCCCTGACCGGGCCGTTGCCACTGCCACTGCCACTGCCCACGCATCCGTTCCCGCCGCTGCCGCGGGTGTGACGGCCAAGGCCCCGTCCCCCGTTCAGGTCGTCGCCTCCGGCGAGCGCGTCGACGCCGGCCGCGGCTGGACGGTCTGGCTGACCGAGGAGGGCAAGTACTGGTCGGGCCCCGACGGCTACGAGAACTTCCGCAGCGTCGTCGACGGCAACGTGGACCTGTCCCGGCCGGGCGTCAGCCACCAGTCGGAGGGCGACGCGGCCGGCGTCTTCCACTCCGGCCTCTACTACGGCACCAAGAAGGTCGGGAAGGTCGTGCTGACGGGGACGGACGGCACGAAGACCCCCGCGACCCTGCTCGAACTGCCCGGGCGGCCCGGCTGGGGCGTCTGGTTCGCGCACACCGGGCCGGAGAACGACGGCGGTGCCTCCGTCGCGCTCTACGACCGCAACGGGCGGCTGCTCGCCGAGCTGCCGGGCTGGAACGTCTGACCCCTCGACGTGCGTGTCACATGGCAGGGCCCGGCACGGGGCGGGCCCTGCCTCACACCCGCAGCGAGCACGAGGTCCGTCACCGTGTCGTACGAGCCCGCACCGCAGGAGTCCACCGACGAGGACGACGGCTTCGCCGCGTTCGCCGTCGCCGCGTGGCCCCGGCTGGTGCGTACGGCGCAGCTCCTGACGGGCGACTTCCACGAGGCCGAGGACCTGGTGCAGACCACCCTCGCCAAGGTGTACGGGCGCTGGCGGCGGGTCCCGCGCGAGGAGATCGACCTCTACGTGCGGCGAGCGCTGATCAACAACAACCTCAGCCGGCTGCGCCGGAAGCGGGTGGTGCACCTGCTGACGCCGGTGCTGCCGGAGTCGCTGCGGCACGCCTCCGCGGGGCACGCGGAGGCGGTGGAGCGGCGCACCGCGCTCCTCGCCGCGTTAGCCGACCTGCCGACGCGGCAGCGGGCGGTGATGGTGCTGCGCTACTGGGAGGACCTGAGCGAACAGGAGATCGCGACGGTGCTCGGCTGCTCGATCGGTACGGTCAAGACGCATGCCCGGCGCGGCCTCGCGGCGCTGCGGAGCCATCCGGGCCTCACCCTTCCCCCCACGCCCACCGGAGCCCGATGATGCCCGACACCCCCGCCGGAGCCCGATGATGCCCGACACCCCGGCCGGAGCCCGACGATGACCGCCCCCGCCCCCGGCGGAGCCCGTTGATGGCCCCCGGCTCCGAGCCCGAGCCCGAGCCGGGCCCCGAGCCCGAGCCCTACTCCGAGCCGGGCTCCGAGCCCGGCCCCGAGCCCGAGCCGGGCCCCGAGCCCGAGCCGGGCCCCGAGCCCGAGCCGGGCCCCGAGCCCGAGCCCTACTCCGAGCCGGGCTCCGAGCCCGGCCCCGAACCTGGCTCCCCTCCCGACCGCGAGCTCTATGCCGACCCTTATGCCGACCCTTATGCCGAGCCCTACGCCGATCCCGACTCCGACGAGGGCGGGCACCTGCGGGCCGTGTTCGCGCGGACAGCGCACGACATCACGCCGAGTCCGGTACCGCTGGCGGCCGTTCGGCGTCGGGGGCGGGCCCGTCGGCGGCGGCGGTCGGTGACGCTGGCGACCCTGGCGGTGCTGTCGGTGTCCGGCGCGGCCACGATGGCGGCGCTGTCCCTGCCCGGCGACACCGAGCGGCCGGTCCGCGTCGCTCCGCTCGTGCCGCCCGTCCCGCCGCTGCCCACGGTCGCGGCCGGACCGAGCCGGGGGACCGCGCCGCAGGTGACGGAGGTGCGCGTGGTGCGGGCGGGGCAGCGGGTAGACGCGGGCCGGGGCTGGCGGGTGTGGCTGACGAGCGAGGGCAAACACTGGTCGGGACCATCGGGTGACGAGGACTTCCGCAGCGTGACGGACGGCAACGTGGAGACGTCCGCGCCGGGGATCTCGTACCAGTCGGAGGGGGACGCGTCCGGGATCTTCCAGTCGGGCCTGTATTACGGCACGCGCGCGGTGGGCCGGGTGGAGCTGCGGGACGCGGACGGCCGGACCGCGCTCGCGACCCTGCTGGAGCTGCCGGGCCGCCCGGGCTGGGGCGTCTGGTACGCGTACACCCCGGCCTCGCGGCGGGATCCGGGCAGCACGCCGGACCTCGCGCTCTACGACCGCACGGGCAGGCGCCTGGCGGGCCTCGACGGCCTGCCCGGGTCGTGAACCGGAGGGGCCGTCGCTGCGTCACAGCTCGTGTGGGTCAACATGCTGGTGGGAGCCGTCCGTTCCGCCCGTACCGGGGAGTAGCACGCTGAGTCGTGTAGTCGCTACACCACCCCTCGTGCACGTGCATCTGCTCATGCATCGGCATGTGAACACAGCTATGATCCGAGGAAGTTGACACCTGCACCAAAGATCTCGGGGAGCTACCAGTGCATCACGCGCACCACGCGTACAACGGCATGGCGGCCACGGAGCTTCGTGGTGTCGTGTGGCAGAAGAGTCGGCACAGCAACTCCCAGGGTTCCTGTGTGGAGTTCGCCAAGCTGCCCGGAGGGGACGTCGCCGTGCGCAACTCGCGCCACCCCGACGGCCCCGCGCTCGTCTACACGCCCGCCGAGATAGAGGCTCTCCTCCTGGGCGTCAAGGACGGGGAGTTCGACTACCTGGTGTGAACCGCGAGCCGCGAGCCGCGAGCCGCGCACCGCGATCGGCGAGCCGGAACGCGGGCCGCGAGCGAGAACCGCGGGCCGCGAACGAGAAAGGGCCCCGGCGGCTGCTGCCACCGGGGCCCTTCCCCGTACGTCCGCGTGGACTACTCCGGCCCCAGCCGGAACAGCGCCCACACCACCTTGCCCTGGAGCGTGCCCGCGAGCGGGTGCCAGCCCCAGCTGTCGCTGAACGACTCCACCAGGAACAGGCCCCGGCCCGACTCGGCGGCGAAGTCCTCGTCGCCCTGTCGTGCCTCCGGGCTCTCCTGGCTGGGATCGCGCACGGCGCACACCAGGCGCGACGCCCAGCGCATCAGGTGCAGTCGCACCGGCGGATTCAGGCCTTCCTCGCGCTCCGGTGCCACCTCGCCCGGCACCGCGTGCCGCAGGGCGTTCGTGACCAGCTCGGAGACGACGAGGGCGACATCGTCGAAACGCTCGGACAAATCCCAGTTGTCGAGCGTCTGACTGGTGAACTTCCGTGCACCGCGTACCGCTTCGTAGCGGGGCGGGAGGGCGCAGGAGGCGGAGTTGGAGACGGCCGCGGGATCGATCGGCGGAAGCCCCTGCCGTAACGGCTCGAGCATGGTCGATCCATTCGGTCCCATGCGAGGCACTCCCGGGAATCGCGGCGGTGGTGCGACAAAGGCGGTGCGACAACGGTGCGGCAATCCGCGCGAGTACGCGGCTTTGCGCGAGCACCATGGTTCCGAATGCGCCCAAGGGATGCAAGGGCAGATGCACGTGCACGCGCCGGACCTGTCCGGCCCCGTGCCGAATCTGTGCATAAGTCGTCCGCCCCGCGTCCCCGAGGTGCCCGGAACCCGCCGTCTATCCGTAATCGAATGTGTACGCGCTGAAGCGTTTAGTGGCAGAATCCGGGGCTCGACGGGGGCTCGACAGCGAGAAGCAGCACCGCGAAGGGGAGGCTGGAGCCGTGACGGCAGGCGAATCGAGCGGGACGAGCGGGAGCGTGGTGCGCCGCATCCTGCTGGGCTCCCAGTTGAGGCGACTGCGCGAATCGCGTGGCATCACCCGGGAAGCCGCCGGCTACTCGATCCGAGCGTCCGAATCCAAGATCAGCCGTATGGAGTTGGGAAGGGTGAGCTTCAAGGCCAGGGACGTCGAGGATCTGCTCACGCTCTACGGGGTCAGCGACGAGAGCGAGCGCGGCGCGCTCCTCAGCCTCGTCCGCGAGGCCAACGTGGCCGGCTGGTGGCACAGCTTCGGCGACGTGCTGCCGGGCTGGTTCCAGACGTACATCGGCCTCGAAGGCGCCGCCTCCCTCATCCGCTTCTACGAAGTGCAGTTCGTCCACGGCCTGTTGCAGACCGAGGCCTACGCCCACGCCGTCGTGACCCGGGGCATGCCCGGCGCCCCGCGCGCCGAGATCGAGCGCCGGGTCGCGCTGCGTCTGGAGCGCCAGAAGGTCCTCGTCTCGGAGAACGCCCCGCACCTCCACGCCGTCCTCGACGAGGCCGCGCTGCGCCGCCCGTACGGCGACCGGGCCGTCATGCAGGGCCAGTTGCGGCACCTCATCGAGATCTCGGAGCATTCCAACGTCACGCTCCAGGTCATGCCCTTCAGCTTCGGCGGGCACGCGGGCGAGAGCGGCGCCTTCACCCTGCTGAGCTTCCCTGAGTCGGACCTCTCGGACGTCGTCTATCTGGAACAGCTGACCAGCGCCCTGTATCTCGACAAGCGCGAGGAAGTCGCCCAGTACGGAAGGGTCCTCGAGCGGCTGCAGGCGGACAGCCCCGATCCCGCGGAAAGCCGTGATCTTCTTCGAGGACTCCTCCAACTCTCCTGATACGTCAGTACGATGACGAGACATCAGTGAGGCAGCTGTGACGCGGCGGCTGTCCATGCCGACATCCGCCACCGCGGGTAAGGGGTCTCGTTCCATGGCGTCTGCTTCGTCCTCGGCCTACTTCACCGAACTGGCTCACCAGTACATCGACGGCGAGTGGAAGCCCGGCAGCGGTTCGTGGGACATCATCGACTTCAACCCGTACACCGGGGAGAAGCTGGCCGCGATCACCATCGCCACCACCGCCGAGGTGGACCGCGCCTACCGGGCCGCCGAGCGCGCCCAGGCGGAGTGGGCCGAGACCAACCCGTACACGCGTCGGCTCGTCTTCGAGCGCGCCCTGCGGATCGTCGAGGAGCGTGAGGACGAGCTCGCGGAGGCGATCGTCGCCGAGCTCGGCGGCACGCGTCTGAAGGCCGGGTTCGAGCTGCACCTGGCGAAGGAGTTCCTGCGCGAGGCCGTCCAGCTCGCGCTGCGCCCCGAGGGCAGCATCCTGCCCTCGCCCGTGGACGGCAAGGAGAACCGCGTCTACCGCCTCCCGGTCGGCGTCGTCGGTGTCATATCGCCCTTCAACTTCCCCTTCCTGCTGTCGATCAAGTCGGTGGCCCCGGCGCTCGCGCTCGGCAACGCGGTCGTGCTCAAGCCCCACCAGAACACCCCGATCTGCGGCGGCACCCTGGTCGCCAAGGTCCTGGAGGACGCCGGCCTGCCGGCCGGACTGCTCAACGTCGTCGTCACCGACATCGCCGAGATCGGCGACGCCCTCCTCACCCACCCGGTCCCGAAGGTCATCTCCTTCACCGGATCCGACCGCACCGGCCGCCACGTCGCCACCGTCTGTGCCCAGCACTTCAAGCACGCCGTCCTCGAACTCGGCGGCAACAGCGCCCTGATCGTCCTCGACGACGCCGACGTCGACTACGCGGTGGACGCGGCGGTCTTCAGCCGGTTCGTGCACCAGGGGCAGGTCTGCATGGCGGCCAACCGCATCCTGGTGGACCGCACCCTGGAGGCGGAGTTCACCGAGAAGTTCGTCGACAAGGTGAAGACCCTGCGGGTCGGCGACCCGGCCGACCCGGCCACCCACATCGGTCCGCTCATCAACTCCCAGCAGGCGGAGGCGGTCTCCGCGCTCGTCGAGCAGACCGTCGCGGGCGGCGCGACCGCCCTGTTGCGGGGCTCGGTCGAGGGCAGCCTGGTCTCCCCGACCGTCCTCACCGGCATCGCCGCCGACGCGCCCGTCCTCGGCCAGGAGATCTTCGGTCCGGTGGCCCTGATCGTGCCCTTCGACGGCGAGGACGAGGCCGTGAGGATCGCCAACGACACCCCGTACGGGCTCAGCGGCGCCGTCCACACCGCCGACATCGAGCGGGGCGTGCGGATCGCCAAGCGCGTCCACACCGGCATGATCCACATCAATGACGGCACCGTGCACGACGAGCCGATCGTGCCGTTCGGAGGCGAGAAGCAGTCGGGCGTCGGCCGGCTCAACGGCGAGGCGATGATCGAGGCCTTCACGACGCAGAAGTGGATCTCGATCCAGTACGGGCGCAGCCGCTTCCCGTTCTGAGGCGGCAGGGCGCAGGCCCTGGGCCCAGGCCCCAAGTACCCAGGCCCCAAGTACCCAGGCCCCAAGTACCCAGGCCCCAAGTACCCAGGCCCCAAGTACCCAGGCCCCAAGTACCCAGGCCACAAGTGCCCAGGCCACAAGTGCCCAGGCCCCAAGGGCTCAGGGGCCCAGGGCGGGGCCAGCGGGTTCCGCCCGGGGTCGGCCGGGTCGGTCGGGGCACGCTCGGGCCGGCCGGGGCCCCGGCTCGCTGGGGTCGGCCGGGGTCGGCGGGGGTCGTCGGGCGTCGGCCGGAATTCTTCGGGATTGAGGACGTCCTTGTGGGAATTGAGGACCGTAGCTGTCCGCAAGGATCCGTAGCGTGGTCGTTGTCGGAGGGGCTACGGCTCGGGACCTCGCGACGGACAGCTACGGACACGGAAGGCGGACAATCATGGTTGCTCTTGTTCCTGCGGAGGCCCCCGGCGACGAGCGCGGCGCGTTCCTCAACTTCATCGAGGCGCAGCGCGCCGCCGTCGTACGGGCGACCCTCGGGCTCTCCGAGGAGCAGGCGGCGAGCCGCCCCAGCGCCAGTGAGCTCAGCCTCTCCGGCCTGATCAAGCACGTCGCGGAGGTCGAGCTCAACTGGCTGCGGCTGGCCCAGCAGCGGCCGAACGAGCGGCAGCGCACCCAGGAGACCTGGAGCGAGGCCTTCCGACTCCTCGACGGCGAGTCGATCCCGGAGACCGTGGCCTTCTGGGAGGGCGTGGCGAAGGAGACGGAGGAGTTCGTCCGGAGCGTGCCGAGCCTGGACGACACCTTCCCGCTGCCGCCGGCGCCCTGGTTCCCGAAGGACGGGCGGGTGTCGGTGCGCTGGATGCTGCTGCACCTGGTCCAGGAGATCGGCCGGCACGCCGGGCACGCGGACGTGATCCGGGAGTCGCTCGACGGCAAGGGGTCCTTCGAGCTGATCGAGCTGGAGAAGCAGCAGGCCTGAGGCGGCCCTGCTCCGCCCCCGCCCCCTGGCCTACCCTGGTCGAAATTGACCAGGGAGGTCCGTGGGATGTCGGCGATCCGCCTTCTCGTCCTGGGCGCGGTCAAGATGCACGGCCGCGCCCACGGCTATCAGGTGCGCAACGACCTGGAGTACTGGGGCGCGCACGAGTGGTCCAACGCCAAGCCCGGCTCGATCTACCACGCGCTGAAGCAGATGGCGAAGCAGGGACTGCTGGCCGCGGACGAGATCGCCCCCAGCACGGCGGGCGGGCCGCCGCGGGTCGAGTACGAGATCACGGACGCGGGCCGGGAGGAGTACCTCCGGCTGCTGCGCGAGGCCCTGTCCACGTACGACCAGGCGATGGACGTCCTGTCGGCAGCCCTCGGCTTCGTCGTGGACCTGCCGCGGGCGGAGGCCGTGGAGCTGCTCAGGGCCCGGGTGCGGGGCCTGGACGAGTGGCGGTCGGCGGTCACCGAGTACTACACGCCGGCGGGCGGGCCCGGGCAGCTGGGACACATCGGGGAGATCATGCACCTCTGGGTGCACTCGGCCGACTCGAGCCGGGAGTGGACGCTCGGCCTGATCGACCGGATCGAGGGCGGGGCGTACGTGTTCGCGGGCGAGGGGGAGCCCTTCGTGGGAGTCCTCGCGGAGGGCGAGGAGAACCCGTACGCGACGGGTCCGCACCCGGACGACGCGAAGATGAGCTGAAGCCGAGGCCAAGGCCGAGGCCGCAGCCGCAGCCGCAGCCGCAGCCGAGGCCGCAGCCCAAGCCCAAGCCCAAGCCGAAGCCCAAGCCCAAGCCCAAGCCCAAGCTAATCAAGTTTGACTAGACTCCCATGAGGGCATAATCTCCCCCGCCTGGCAGTGGTCAAATTTGACTACAGGGTTTTCGGGAGGAAAGGGATGTCAGTGGACGACGCGATCCTCGTGAAGGGCGCGCGGAAGCGGTACGGCCTGAAGCAGGCGCTCGACGGGCTCGACCTGTCGGTCCGGCGGGGCACGGTGCACGGGCTGCTCGGCCCGAACGGTGCCGGGAAGACCACGACCGTACGGGTGCTGGCCACCCTGCTCCGGCACGACGAGGGCGAGGTACGCGTGGCCGGGCACGACGTCCGGCGGGAGGCCGCCGAGGTGCGGCGGCGGATCGGGCTGCTCGGCCAGCACGCGGCGCTCGACGAGGAGCTGTCCGGCCGGCAGAACCTGGAGATGTTCGGCCGGCTGCACCACCTGGGCGCGCGGGGCGCGGGGCGGCGCGCGGACGAGCTCCTGGAGCGCTTCGGGCTCGCGGACACCGGCCGCAAGCCCGTACGGCAGTACAGCGGTGGCATGCGGCGGCGGCTCGACCTGGCCGCCTCGCTGGTCACCGACCCGGAGGTGCTCTTCCTCGACGAGCCGACCACCGGGCTCGACCCGCGCGGGCGCGGGGAGGTGTGGGAGTCCGTGCGTTCCCTGGTCGGCGGGGGCACGACGGTGCTGCTGACCACCCAGTACCTGGAGGAGGCCGACCAGCTGGCCGACCGGATCTCGGTCGTCGACCAGGGGCGGGTGGTCGCCGACGGCACCCCCGACGAGCTGAAGACCCGGGTCGGGAGGGACCGGATCGACGTGGTCGTACGGGACCGGGCCCGACTCGACGAGGCGGTGCGGCTGCTGCCGTTCGGCGCGGCCGGGGCGGACGTCGACCGGGACCGGCGGCGGATCAGCGCGCCCGTGCGCGATCGGATGGCCTCGCTGGCGGAGACGGTGAGGGTCCTGGAGACGGCTGGGATCGAGGCGGAGGACATCGCCCTGCGGCGGCCCACGCTCGACGAGGTCTTCCTGCATCTGACGAGCGCCCGGGTCGAGGAGGTGGCTGCATGAGCGCGGCGTACGCGGTGAGCGACTGCTGGACGATGACCCGACGGGAGCTGGCCCACTGGGCGCGGCAGCCTGTGCAGGTGGTGGTCGGGCTCGTCTTCCCGGTCATGATGCTGCTGATGTTCGGCTACCTGGTCGGCGGCGGGCGGGCGGTCGAGGGCGACTACGTCGACTTCCTCGTGCCCGGGATGCTCACGCTGACCATGGTCTTCGGCCTCGAAGGGACGATGACCGCGGTCACCCAGGACCTGAACAAGGGGGTGATCGACCGCTTCCGGGCCATGCCGATGGCGGACGGCGCGGTGCTCGTGGGGCGGGCGGCGGCCGACATGCTGCAGTCGACGGTGGGGCTGCTCCTGATGATCGGCGTCGGCCACGCGATCGGCTGGCGGGTGCACGGCGGCCTCGGCGCCTTCGTCGGCGCGGTGGGGCTGCTGCTCCTGCTGCGCTTCGCGATGCTGTGGATCGGGATCTTCCTCGCCCTGATCGCGGGGCGCGCCGAGCTGGTCCAGGCGGTGCAGATCCTGGTCTGGCCGGTCGGCTTCCTCTCCAACGCCTTCGCCTCGCCCGAGGCGATGCCGGGCTGGCTGGGCGCGGTCGTCGAGTGGAACCCGATGTCGGCGACCGCCACCGCCGTACGCGACCTGTTCGGCGGCCCCGGCGGCGAACCGGGCTGGATCGGCGCGGCGGTTCTGTGGCCGCTGGCACTGCTCGGGGTCTTCTTCCCGCTGGCGGTACGGAAGTTCGGGCGGCTCGGGAAGTAGCGGGCGGACGGCCGGGGGAGCGGTCGGGGCACGGTCCTCGGGGTGGGGCCGCGCGCCGTCCTGGGGATGAGGGCGGGGCACGGTGCCGGGGATGGGGCACGGTGCCCGGGGATGCAGCCGCGAAGGCTCGCTCGGATGCGGCCGCGAAGGGTCTCGGAAATTGGTGCTCCGGAGATGGGAACCCGGAGGCGGTGAGCGGTGTAACAGAAGCAGACACGGAACGTGGAGGAGAACAGGGGGAGTTCGATGCGCGGTTCCTGGAAGGCGGCGTGTGCCGCCGTGCTGCTGATGACGCTCGCCTCGGCCTGTACGGAGGGGGCTGCGAAGCCCCGGGCGTCCGGAGGGCCCGGGGCGCCGACGGCGTCCGGCATCGGTGGGCCTTACGGGGCACCGGCGCGGATCCCGTCGGCGCCGGGGCTTCCTGGCTGGGCGCACAGCGCGGGTTTCGCTGCCGACGGCAGCGGGATGGTTCTGCTCGTGCAGTGTGTGACCGACCGGGCCCGGCCGGAGAACGGCTTCTGCCGACAGCAGGTGGCCGCCCTCGACGGGGGCGCGCGGTCCTGGGCGCTGCGGAGCAGTCCGCTGCCCGAGATACCGCCGTCGAGGGGTGTCTCGGCGGGGCTGACGGTGCTCGGACCGGGTCGGGCGGTGATCGAGGACGGCGGCGGGGACGAGCCGGAGCGGACCTGGTTCACGGCGGACGCCGGGCGGAGCTGGCGCGCGGTCGAGCGGCGCGCGGTCGGGACGACCCCGCTGATACCGGCGGGCGCGGTCCTCGCCACCGAGTGCCTTCCGCCCTCCCCGGGGCCGACGCAGGAGTGCGCGCGGGAGCGGATCGTCGTCATCTCGCCGGAGGACGGGCGGCGGCGGGCCCTGGCCCGGCCGCCGCGGCTCGGGGACCTGCCGCAGCCGGCCGCCGTGGCGGAGCCGGACGGTTCCTGGTGGGTCTCGGGCCGCGACCCCGTCTCCGGGCGGGACGCGCTGGCCTTCTCCCGTGACGGGGGTCGGAGCTGGACGCTGAGCCGGCTGCCGAGCCCGCCGGCGGTCACGGGCCTGCCGCGGCTCTGGGCCGTGCACGTGGCGGTCGGTCCGGACGCGGTGTACGCGGCGGAACTGGGCGAGTTGGAGGGCGGCGAGCCGGTGAAGAACCCGATGCGGGCCCTGCACCGCTCGCTCGACGGAGGACGCACCTGGACGCGGATGTGGACCACGGGCCCCGCGGCTGAGCCGCGCACCGTCACGGGCCTCCCGGTGCCGGGCCCGGCCGGCCGCGTGACGGTCTACGGAGAGCGGTCGCCGTACGAGAGCGCGGACGGCGGCCGCACCTTCCGGCAGGCCGCCGCGGGCACGTCCTGGATACGGCGCACCGGCATCGGGCTGCTGCGGGAGGGCGACCGCTGCCGGTACGCGACGACCCGGGACGGGGTGCGCTGGTCGGAGTTCACCCTCGCCTGCGAGGACCGGGGCCCGACGGGCGGATAGCGCCGCGCTCAGTGGTGGAAGGAGGTCGCAGCGCCCTTGTCGTGGGTGGACGGCCGGGACTGCGCCCGCAGTTCGGGCAGGACTTGCTTCAGGTCCTCGATGAGGAGGCTCGCCAGGTCGGCGGAGAAGCCGTTGCGGCAGACGACGCGGAGGACCGACAGGTCCTCGCGGTTCGCCGGGAAGGTGTAGGCGGGGACGAGCCAGCCGTTCTCGCGCAGCCGGCGCGAGACGTCGAAGACGTCGTAGCGGGTGACCTCAGGGGCGGTGGTGAAGGCGAAGACGGGGAGCTGGTCGCCCCGGGTGAGGAGGCGGAAGTCGCCCAGGGCCTCGACCCGTTCGGCCAGGCCTCGGGCGACGTCCCGGCTGGTCTGCTGGACCGTCCGGTAGCCCTCCCTGCCCAGCCTGAGGAAGGTGTAGTACTGCGCGACGACCTGGGCGCCGGGGCGG
Organism: Streptomyces sp. NPDC051921; assembly: GCF_040680975.1. Classification (NCBI taxonomy): domain Bacteria; kingdom Bacillati; phylum Actinomycetota; class Actinomycetes; order Kitasatosporales; family Streptomycetaceae; genus Streptomyces; species Streptomyces sp. NPDC051921. Next base: position 78,096 of record NZ_JBFAXU010000018.1, on the reverse strand, counting down.
GAGAAGTTGAGAGCGAAGGTCGGCATGTCGCCGCCGAGGTAGTTGACCCGGAAGACCAGCTCCTCGGGGAGTTCGGCGGGCGAGCGCCACAGCGCCCAGCCGACGCCCGGGTAGACGAGTCCGTACTTGTGGCCGGAGGTGTTGATGGAGGAGACGCGGGGGAGCCGGAAGTCCCACACCACGTCCTCGTCGAGGAAGGGGGCGACCATGGCGCCGGAGGCGCCGTCGACGTGGACGGGGATGTCGAGACCCGTGCGGTTCTGCAGTTCGTCGAGGGCGGCGCAGATGTCGGCGACGGGTTCGTAGGAGCCGTCGAAGGTGGAGCCGAGGACGGCGACGACGCCGATGGTGTTCTCGTCGCAGAGCGCGGCGGCGGAGGCGGCGTCCATGTGGAAGCGGTCGCCGTCCATGGGTACCAGCCGGGCCTCGACCTCCCAGAAGTTGCAGAACTTCTCCCAGCAGACCTGGACGTTGATCCCCATCACCAGGTTGGGCCGGGCGCCGGGGTAGCGGTCGGCGTTGCGTTTCGCCCAGCGGCGCTTGAGGGCCATGCCGGCGAGCATGCAGGCCTCGCTGGAGCCGGTGGTGGAGCAGCCGACGGCGGCCGAGGGGTCGGGCGCGTGCCAGAGGTCGGCGAGCATGGCGACGCAGCGGCGCTCGAGTTCGGCGGTGCGCGGGTACTCGTCCTTGTCGATCATGTTCTTGTCGCGGCACTCGGCCATGAGCACCCCGGCCTGGGGCTCCATCCAGGTGGTCACGAAGGTGGCCAGGTTGAGGCGGGAGTTGCCGTCGAGCATCAGCTCGTCGTGGACGATCTGATAGGCGCTCATCGGCGGCAGCGGGCCGTCCGGCAGACGGTGGCGCGGGGGCGCCTCGGTCATGCCGCTGACCGGGTTGGCGTCCCCGTAGAAGGGGTTGAAGGCGAGACGGCGGAAGTGTTCGCTGTCCTGCTCGGCGGGGCCTTTGTGCAGGGCCATGGTTGGTTCCTCCGGGATGTCGTCGGGAAGGCGTCGGCTCAGCGCAGGGCGTTGCCGTGCTCGTCGAGTTGCAGGAAGGGGCGGCCGGTGACGACCAGCCAGGCGGGCAGGGAGGCGAGGCAGAGCAGGGCGAGCATCGGCGGCGAGGCGGCGATCACGGCGGCGACGAAGAGGCTCACCCACCCCTGCCGGGTGGTGGCGAGCAGGACGCCGAGGACGCCGGAGGAGACGGCGACGGTCGGGTTCATCTCCGGGACGAGTGCCTGGGCGCAGAGTCCGAACGCGGCGCCGACGAAGACGGCGGGGAAGACCCGGCCGCCGCGGAATCCGCAGGCGCCGGCGACGAGCAGGGCGGCCAGTTTCACCACGGTGAGTTTGGCCAGTTCCCCGGAGTCGAGGGTGCCGATCTCCTCGACGATCTCCTTGGTCTCCGTGAGGCCCTTGAACAGCGTCAGATGTCCACCGAGGGCGCCGAGGAGGCCGAGGAGGAGGCCGCCCAGAGGAAGGATCACCATCGGATGGCCCAGACGGGTGAAGGCCCGGTGGAGGTGGGGGAAGGCGTAGCAGCCGAGGAGGCCGAAGACGGCGGCCAGGGGGGCGAGGACGAGGGCGGCGAGGAGGTCCTCGTAGCCCGGGGTGTCCAGCGGCGGCAGCCCCATGTCGAAGCTGGGACTGGCGGCCAGTTGGGTGGTCATCGAGCCGGCGCCCGCGGCGAGGAGCGGGGCGAAGAGCTGGTCCCAGAGCGATCCCCGGCTCGGTGTGGAGGCCAGGGCCTCGGAGATGACGAGCGCGGCGGCGACCGGCGTGCCGAACAGGGCGCCGAGGGTGCCGGCGATGCCCAGGGACACCCAGAAGGCGCCGGGTGCGGACGGCAGGTACCGGTGCCCCACCCAGTACGTGAGGGCGATGGCGGAGCCGATCGTCGGGCTCTCCGGGCCGAGGCTGACGCCGCCGGCGAGGGCGAGCGTGGCGGCGAGGAGCAGGCCGGGCACCACGACGAGCGGCAGCGGCGGCCCGCCGAGTCCCTCGGTGGCCGGGTCGGGGCCTGCGTGCCCCGGCGTCTTCCAGACGATGAGGCCTACCGCGATGCCGGTCGCGGTGAGCATGACGATGATCCAGAGAGCGGAGTAGTGGCCGATGCCGAGCGCGTCCGGAAGGTCGTTCCACAGCAGGTGCTGGAGCTGGTCGGCCAGCTCGCTGAGCCCCAGGAACAGCAGACCGCAGCCCACCCCGGCCACGAGGGCGGGCAGGATCTGAGGCAGCAGGATCCTCAAGGGCGCCTCGGAGGCGGGAGTCTCGGTGGCCACCGCCCCACCATAAGTGAGCAAATGGGGCATAACATCCCGAGATTCGGGCTTGCGCCTCACGTCGCGTCAGGACCGAGGCTGAAGCGCGAACCGACGGAAGGAGAAAAGCGCGAACCGACGGAAGGAGAAGGGGGAGCCGATGAGCCACTCCGTGGGGCAGGTCGCGGGCTTCGCCGAGGCCACGGTGCGCACCCTGCACCACGACGACGCGATCGGGCTGCTCTCGCCGGGCAGCCGCAGCGCGGCGTGCCACCGCCGCTACGACGACGCGGACCTCGACAGGCTGCAGCAGATCCTGTTCTACCGGGAGCTCGGGCTTCCTCCTCGACGAGGTCGCCGTCCTGCTCGCCGACCCCCGCGCCGACCCGCAGGAGCACCTGCGGCGGCACCGCGCGCTGCCGACCACGCGCATCGGGGAGCTCCGGCGGACGGCGGCGCCGCGGAGCGCGCCATGGAGGCGAGAAGGATGGGCATCAACCTCACACCCGAGGAGAAGTGCGAAGTCTTCGGCCACAAGGACCCGGAGGCCTACGCCGAGGAGTCCGCCCGCCGCTGGGGCAGCACCCGCACCCGCGAGCAGACGCAGGCCCGCGTCGCGACGTACACCAAGGACGACTGGCAGCGCATGAAGGAGGAGATCGAGGCCTGGGGCACCGCGTACGGCGCCCTCATGGACGCCGGCCGGGCCCCGGCTCCCCGGCCGCCATGGACCTCGCCGAAGCCCACCGCGCCCACATCACCAAGTGGTTCGACTGCCATCCCGAGATCCACCAGGGCCTCGCCGAGACGTACGTCTCCGACGAGAACCACCGCGCCTTCTCCGACGCGATCCACGAGGGACTCGCCGGGCACCTGCGCAGCGCGATCCACGCGAACGCGCGGCGCCCGGCGGCGTAGCGGGACGGCTCAGGCGCGCGGCGCGATCACCACGGCGGTGCCGTAGGCGCACACCTCCGCGCCCACGTCGGCGGCCTCCGTGACGTCGAAGCGGAACATCAGGACCGCGTTCGCACCGCGCGCCCGCGCCTGCTCCACCAGCCGCTCCATCGCCTGGTTACGGGTCTCCACCAGGGTCTTCGTCAGCCCCTTGAGCTCCCCGCCGACCAGCGACTTCAGGCCCGCGCCGATCTGGCTGCCGACGTGCCGCGAGCGGACGGTCAGTCCGAAGACCTCGCCGATCACCTGCTGCACCTGGTAGCCGGGTACGTCGTTGGTCGTGACCACCAACACATCCGACTGGGACGTCTGACCGCCGCCGTACTCGTCGATGCCCATGCGCATCCACCTCCTGGGCCCCAGCCTGGGGCCGGAGTCCACCCCCCGCACCCGGAGAGGGCCGGGTGGAACCCGGGGCGTTCACCTCACGTTGATAGCTTGGGGCGGCACTCCGTACGATCGCCCCCCTTCTTCCCCCCGACCGCAGGAGCCCGGAACCCGTGAACACGCTTGCCCTCGGACCGAGCTGGCTGGACCCGGACTATCTGATCCAGACCTTCGGTCTGATCGGTGTACTCGTCATCGTCTTCGCCGAGTCCGGACTGCTCATCGGCTTCTTCCTGCCGGGCGACTCGCTGCTCTTCACCACCGGCCTGCTGGTCACCACGGGCAAGCTCGACTACCCCCTGTGGCTGGTGTGCACCCTGGTGGTCGCCGCGGCGATCATCGGCGACCAGGTCGGCTACCTCTTCGGCCGCAAGGTCGGCCCGGCGCTCTTCAAGCGCCCGGACTCCAAGCTCTTCAAGCAGGAGAACGTCGAGAAGGCGCACGAGTTCTTCGAGAAGCACGGACCGAAGTCCCTGATCCTGGCCCGTTTCGTGCCGATCGTCCGCACCTTCACGCCGATCATCGCCGGTGTCAGCCGGATGAACTACCGCTCCTTCATCACGTTCAACGTGATCGGCGGCGTGCTGTGGGGCGCCGGCGTCACCCTGCTCGGCTCCGCGCTCGGCAAGATCGACTTCGTCCACAAGCACATCGAGCTGATCCTGATCGCGATCGTGCTCATCTCCGTGATCCCGGTCGTCATCGAGGTCCTGCGCGCCCGCTCCCAGTCCAAGAAGGACCAGGACGACGACCACGACGCCCCCGGCACCCCCAACCCGCCGACCGAGCGCGGCCGCCACGCCAAGCGCTAGCGGCCCGCCCCGGGGCCCCGGCCCCGCCGGACGCTAGAAACCTCGGGTGCGCTTCGCGGCGCGGCGGGCCGCCGCCGCGCGCGGGGCCTGCATGAACAGGCGGGCCAGCTCGCCGCCGAGGTTCACGCCGATCGCGATCGCGAGCGCCAGGGCCGCCGCCTTCGCCAGCGAGGCGAAGCCCTGGTCCAGGTTGTTCTGGGCGATCGCCAGCACCCCGAAATAGGTCGCCGAACCGGGCAGCAGCGGGCCGATCGCCGCCGTCACGTACGGCAGCGACGACGTGTGCTGGTAGCGGGCGGCCAGCTGGCCGAACAGACCCACCAGACCGGCCGCCACCGCCGTCGCCATCACCGTCGACCCGCCCGCCGTCACCGCGATCGACGCGTAGATCACCCAGGCCACCCCGCCGTTCAGCGTGGCGAACAGCACCGTCGCCCGCGACTGCTGCAGCAGGATCGCGAAGGTCGCGCACAGCACCATCGACGCCGCGATCTGCACCCAGGGCCGCTCCACCGCCTGGAGCGTCCCCTCCGGATTGAGCTGCGCGTCGAACTGCACCGCCAGGTACAGCACCGACAGCACGCCCACCACGATCGCCACGAAGAAGTACCCGACCTCCAGCAGGCGGGCCGAGGCCGTGATGTAGAAGCCGGTCAGACCGTCCTGCACGGCCGCCACCAGAGCCCGCCCCGGGATCAGCGCGAACAGACCACCGGTGATCACCGCCGAGGGCCGCAGCTCCGTGTGCAGCATCGTCAGCGCCACACCCACCGCCGCCGGCGGCATCGCCGCCACCAGGAACTGGTAGAACTCCGGCAGCCCGCGCCCCGCACACAGCCACGCGAGCCGGTCACCCAGCATCGCGCCGAGCGCGGCCACGAAGAACACGGTCGGCCCGCCGCCGAGCAGCACCGAGGCCGCCCCGGCCAGGACGCCCGCCGCAGCCGTGAGCGCCCAGCCCGGGTACGGGTGCCGATTGCGCCGTATCTCCGCGAGCCGCCGGTACGCCTCCTCCGGCGACACCTCGTGGTCCGGGTCGTTGATGTCGGCGAGCAGCTGGTACACCGCCGCGAGCCGGGTGTAGTCGGTGCCCCGGCGCCGCACCGTGCGGTTCGCCGTCACCGGGTCGTCCACCAGCGACGGCTGGTACGTGATCGACAGCAGCGTGAAGGTCACCGTCGGCTCGCAGCGGTCCAGACCGTACGACCGGCAGATCGCGAACATCGCCGCCTCGACGTCCTCCGCGCCCTCGCCGCCCGCGAGCAGCAGCTCGCCGATACGCAGGGTCAGGTCGAGCACCCGCGGCACGGCCGGGCCGGTCTCGTCGTCCTTGCGCGGCGCCTCCGGCACCGGGCGCTCGCCGACCGGCAGCCGCAGCATGGTCCGCATCCGGTCCTGCCAGGGCGCGTCCTGCGACAGCTTGACCATCGGTATGCCGTAGGCGGGCGTGAACGCGGGCGGCGGGGCCTGCGGCGCCGAGTAGCCGGCGGGGGGAGTGAAGGCGGAACCTTCCTGCTCCGTCGTCGGCTCGGCGGCGAGCCCCTCGGGCAGGGCGAACTCGGAGGTCGGGTGCTCCTCCTCCGGCGGTTCCGGCGGCTCCACCCCGGCCGGCGGGATGAACGCACTGCGTGCCTCGTCCGAAGGCGGCTTCCGGTCCTCCGGGGCCTCCTCGGACCCGTCCGGCTTCGCCACCACTCTGTTCGCCCTCATTCCGGCCTGGTACCCACGCGGTCACGCCCCATACGGGCCCGACACCAGCCCAGTATGAACGCGCGAAGGGCGGCGCACCTCAGCAGGTGCGCCGCCCTTCACAGGTCAGCGGCTCGGGAGAGCGCGGGCTCAGTGGCCGCCCTGCTCCTTGAAGCGCTGGTACGACTTCTCGATCTCGGCCTCGGCCTCGGCGCGGCCGACCCAGTCGGCGCCCTCGACGGACTTGCCCGGCTCCAGGTCCTTGTAGACCTCGAAGAAGTGCTGGATCTCGAGGCGGTCGAACTCGGCCACGTGGTGGATGTCGCGCAGGTGCTCCATGCGCGGGTCCGTCGCCGGGACGCACAGCAGCTTGTCGTCGCCGCCGGCCTCGTCCGTCATGCGGAACATGCCGATGGCGCGGCACTTGATCAGGCAGCCCGGGAAGGTCGGCTCGTCGAGGATGACGAGCGCGTCCAGCGGGTCGCCGTCCTCGCCGAGGGTGTTCTCGACGTAGCCGTAGTCCGTCGGGTAGGCGGTCGAGGTGAAGAGACGGCGGTCCAGGCGGATCCGACCGGTCTCGTGGTCGACCTCGTACTTGTTCCGCGATCCCTTGGGGATCTCGATGAGAACGTCGAACTCCACGGGTGGATCTCCTCCTGAATCAACACATGTCAATGCTCGCGACGACGCGCGGTGGTTAAGTGTCTCTCACGCACGGTCTTGATCGCGAAAGGGGCTGGTCATCACATGCCGGAGCCGAGAACCTGGCAGGTCGCGGCGGGGTCCGCAGCGCTCGGTCTGGCCCTGGCCGCCGGTGCGGTGGCCGCGGCCGGCCCGTGGGACTCCGGTCAGCGTAAGGCCGAGCGCGCCCGCGCGGTCTCCGCCGACGGCCGAGGTGGCGCACATCACGCCGGTGCCCCCGGCGCGACCGCCCCCCGCCGCCCCGCCCCCGCCCCCAGCGCCCCCGGCGTGCTGCGCGCCCTGGGCAGCACCCCGCACGCCCCGGGGATCACCCGGTCGGGCGACGACCTCGCGGCCGTCCTCGTACCCCTGCTCGCCGACCCCGGCCTCGGCACCCTGCGCACCGCCTCCGTCGTCGACGCCGCCACCGGCCGCCCCCTCTACGGCGAAGGCGCGAGCACCCCCATGACCCCCGCCTCCACCGTCAAGATCGCCACCACGGCCGCCGCCCTCTCCGCCCTCGGCCCCGACCACCGCATCGCCACCACCACGGTGGCCTCCCCCGACCACCGCACCGTCACCCTCGTCGGCGGCGGCGACCCCACCCTCGACCGGACCCGCCTCAAAGCCCTCGCCGAGGCCACCGCCCGCGCCCTCAAGGCCCACGGCACCACCGCCCCCGCCCCCGTCCGCCTCGGCTACGACACCAGCCTCTACAAGGGCCCCCAGCTCCACCCGATCGGCCGCAACGAGAACCTCGCCCCCGTCAACGCCCTCATGACCGACGAGGGCCGCCTCGACGGCAGCCGCAGCGGACCCGCACCACGCACCGGCGACCCGGCCGGCGACACCGCCGCTACCTTCGCCCGGCTCCTCGAGGACGCCGGCATCACCGTCCACGGCGCACCCCAGCCCGCCAAGGCCCCCAAGAGCACCCCCCTGGCCCGCACCGAATCCGCGCCCCTCGCCGACCTCGTCGAGCGCACCCTCACCCACAGCGACAACGACCTCGCCGAGGCCCTCGCCCGGCAGACCGCCCTCGCCCGCAAGCAGCCCGCCAGCTTCACCGGCGCCGAGAAGGCCGTCCACGACGAACTCGCCCGCCTGGGCCTCCCCCTCGCCGGAGCCCGCTTCGCCGACGGCAGCGGCCTCGACCGCCGCGACCGCGTCTCCGCCGCCCTGCTCACCGGCATCCTCACCCGCGCGGCCGACCCGGCCCGCCCGGCACTGCGCCCCGTCCTCACCGGACTGCCCGTCGGCGGCTTCAGCGGCACCCTCGCCGGACGCTTCGGCACCGGCGCCGCCACCTCCGGCGCCGGCCTGGTCCGCGCCAAGACCGGCACCCTCACCGGCGTGAACACCCTCGCCGGCACCGTCGTCACCGCCGACGGCCGACTCCTCGCCTTCGCCTTCCTCGCCGGCCGCACCAGCTCCCCGGACACCGCCCAGCCCGCCCTCGACCGCCTCTCCGCAGCCCTCGCCCCACCCCGCTGACCCACCCCCGACCCGGGCCGTTCCGCTCCCGCCCGACCCGCCCCGAACTCGCCCGAACCCTCACCGAACAGGCGCCGAGAACGTACGGTTGACGCATGACGAGCATCGGTGGTGCAGGCACATCGGGGATGGTCGACTGGAATCTCGCCGTCGCGACGGCGACCCGCCTGGTGCGCCCGGGCCCCGAGGTCACCCGGGACGAGGCCCGCGAGGTCGTCGCCGAACTCCGCAGACACGCCAAAGCCGCCGAGGAACACGTCCGGGCCTACACCCGCATGATCCCCGAGGACCACGACCCCGCCGACATCACCGACACGCCCGTCCTGGTCGTCGACCGGGCCGGCTGGATCAGGGCCAACGTCGCCGGCTTCCGCGAACTGCTCTCCCCGCTCCTCGACAAGATGAAGGAACGCCGCTCCACCGGCTCCGGCGGCACCGTGCTCAACGCCGTCGGCGGCAAGGTCACCGGCGTCGAACTCGGCGTCCTCCTGTCCTTCCTCGCCTCCCGCATCCTGGGCCAGTACGAGACCTTCGCCCCCGCGACCCGCGAACTGCCCGCCGGCCCGGACGGCGGCGGCCGACTGCTCCTCGTCGCCCCCAACATCGTCCACGTCGAACGCGAGCTCGAAGTCTCCCCGCACGACTTCCGGCTCTGGGTCTGCCTCCACGAGGAGACCCACCGCACCCAGTTCACCGCCGTGCCCTGGCTCCGCGACCACCTCCAGGGCGAGATCCAGTCCTTCCTCGCCGCCACCGACGTCGACCCCTCCACCGTCGTCGAACGGCTCCGCGAGGCCGCCCAGGCCCTCGTCGGCGGCCGCCCCGAAGGCGAACACGGCGAACCCGCACCCTCGCTCGTCGAACTCGTCCAGACCCCCGAACAGCGCGAGATCCTCGGGCGCCTCACCGCCGTCATGTCCCTCCTCGAAGGCCACGCCGACTACGTCATGGACGGCGTCGGCCCCGACGTCGTGCCCTCCGTCGCCGAGATCCGCGAGAAATTCCAGCAACGCCGCGCCCGCGGCGCCTCCCGCCTCGACCTCGCCCTGCGCAAGCTCCTCGGCCTCGACGCCAAACTGCGCCAGTACCGCGACGGCGAGCGCTTCGTACGAGCCGTCGTCGACCAGGTCGGCATGGACGGCTTCAACCGGATCTGGACCTCTCCCAACACCCTCCCCACCAAGTCCGAGATCGCGAAACCGGCCGACTGGGTGGCGAGGGTGCACCGTAAGGCAGACTCATGAGACAGGTGCGTCGGAAGACCGAAGAACACCCCACCAATCACCCATCCGAGGGACCGTAGACGGCGGGTAAGGCGTGCAATGCTCGGGTAACGGCCAGGTTCTGTCACCATCGACGCACTCTGAGTGACCGAAACCCCACTTCCGACCGTTAAGACTCCGACCGAGGCACCCCACTCTCTCCACGAAGGGCACCGGACATGGGTCCCCATCCTGCGGTCGCGGCGATACGCCTGGCGGTCCGCCGCGTACTCCACGACGTCCTCACCGCACACACCACCCAGCACCCCGAGGGCGGCACCACCCCGCACCCCCTCGTGCTCGTCGCCTGCTCCGGCGGCTCCGACTCCATGGCGCTCGCCTCCGCGCTCGCCTTCGAGTCCCGCAAGCTCGACCTCCGCGCCGGCGGCATCACCGTCGACCACGGCCTCCAGGCGGGCTCCGGACAGCGCGCCCACGAGGTCGCCGAGCGCATGACCGCCCTCGGCCTCGACCCCGTCGAAGCCGTCGCCGTCACCGTCGGCCGCGACGGCGGACCCGAGGCCGCCGCCCGCGACGCCCGCTACGCCGCCCTCGACGCCGCCGCCGAGCGCCACGGCGCCACCGCCGTCCTCCTCGGCCACACCCGCGACGACCAGGCCGAAACCGTCCTCCTCGGCCTCGCCCGCGGCTCCGGCATCCGCTCCCTCTCCGGCATGGCCGCCGTCTCCGGCGCCGCAGGCCGCTACCGCCGCCCCTTCCTGGAACTCGACCGGCAGACCGTCCGCAAGGCCTGCATCGCCCAGGAACTCGCCGTCTGGGACGACCCGCACAACAGCGACCCCGCCTACACCCGCTCCCGACTCCGCCACGAAGGCCTCCCCGCCCTGGAGAAAGCCCTCGGCAAAGGCGTCGTCGAAGCCCTCGCCCGAACGGCCCAGCTCTCCCGCGACGACGCCGACGCCCTCGACTCCTGGGCCGCCGACGTCGAACTCGCCGTACGGGACGAAGCAGGCCGCCTCGAGTGCGCCAAACTCTTCGGACTCCCCCCCGCCGTCCGCCGCCGCGTCCTGCGCCGCGCCATGATCGCCGAAGGCGCGCCGGCCGGCTCCCTCTTCGCCCGCCACATCGAAGAGGTCGACCGGCTCATCACCGGCTGGCGCGGCCAAGGAGCCATCAACCTGCCCGGCCGCGTCGAGGCACGCCGCCAGGGTGGCAGACTGGTCATTCGGCAAGGCTGACGCAAGGCTGCAACGAAAGTGACCCGGGTGAACGAGAAGGACATGGGCACCGACCTCAAGTCGGTGCTCATCACCAAGGAAGAGATCGACGCGAAGCTGGCCGAGCTGGCCGCGAAGATCGACACGGAGTACGCGGGCAAGGACCTGCTCATCGTCGGCGTCCTCAAGGGCGCCGTGATGGTGATGGCGGACCTGGCGCGCGCGCTGTCCACCCCCGTCACCATGGACTGGATGGCCGTCTCCTCGTACGGCGCCGGCACCCAGTCCTCCGGCGTGGTCCGCATCCTCAAGGACCTCGACACCGACATCAAGGGCAAGCACGTCCTGATCGTCGAGGACATCATCGACTCGGGCCTGACCCTGTCGTGGCTCCTGTCCAACCTCGGCTCGCGCGAGCCGGCCTCCCTGGAGGTCTGCACCCTCCTGCGCAAGCCGGACGCCGCGAAGGTCGCCATCGACGTCAAGTGGATCGGCTTCGACATCCCGAACGAGTTCGTCGTCGGGTACGGCCTGGACTACGCCGAGAAGTACCGCAATCTCCCGTTCGTCGGCACCCTCGCCCCGCACGTCTACGGCGGCTGAGTAACCCCGCCCCAAGGGAACCCGCACCGTCTTCCCTCCGTTGAACCATGGGAAGACGGTCGCGGGCGACAATGCTGGGGTACCGTCCGAAGAACAGCTTTTTCATACCGCAGCTCCAAACAACCGCAGCTACTGAGCAGCATTCACCTACGGGCAGGAGGGACGGGGCGTCTTGTACGCCCCGTATGGATGGACGTGAAGCGATACTTCCGCGGGCCGGTCATGTGGATCGTGCTGGCCGTCCTCGCCGTGGTCGTGCTGATGCAGGTCGTCGGCTCGTCCGAGGGCTACAAGACGGTGGACACCGGCAAGGTCGTCCAGGCGATCGACAAGAACCAGGTCAAATCCGCACAGCTCACCACCGGTGACGAGCAGGTCATCAAGATCACGCTCGTCGACGGCCAGAAGATCGACAAGAGCGGCAAGGTCCAGGCCAGCTACATCGGCACCCAGGGCGCAGACCTGGCCGACAAGCTGCAGGAGAAGTTCGAGGCCGGGCAGATCGAGGGCGGCTACACCGTCTCCCCGACGAAGCAGTCCCCGTTCGTCTCGGTCCTGCTCTCCCTGCTGCCCTTCGTCCTCATCGTGGTCGTCTTCCTCTTCCTGATGAACCAGATGCAGGGCGGCGGCTCCCGCGTCATGAACTTCGGGAAGTCCAAGGCCAAGCTCATCACCAAGGACACCCCCAAGACGACCTTCGCCGACGTCGCAGGCTCGGACGAGGCGGTCGAGGAACTCCACGAGATCAAGGAATTCCTCCAGGAGCCGGCCAAGTTCCAGGCCGTCGGCGCCAAGATCCCCAAGGGCGTGCTGCTCTACGGCCCGCCCGGAACCGGCAAGACCCTCCTCGCGCGCGCCGTCGCCGGCGAAGCCGGGGTGCCGTTCTACTCGATCTCCGGCTCCGACTTCGTCGAAATGTTCGTGGGTGTCGGCGCCAGCCGCGTCCGCGACCTCTTCGAGCAGGCCAAGGCCAACGCCCCGGCCATCGTCTTCGTCGACGAGATCGACGCGGTCGGCCGCCACCGCGGCGCCGGCCTCGGCGGCGGCCACGACGAGCGCGAGCAGACCCTCAACCAGCTGCTCGTCGAGATGGACGGCTTCGACGTCAAGGGCGGCGTCATCCTGATCGCCGCCACCAACCGGCCCGACATCCTCGACCCCGCCCTCCTGCGCCCCGGCCGCTTCGACCGCCAGATCGCCGTCGACCGCCCGGACATGCAGGGCCGCCTGGAGATCCTCAAGGTCCACCAGAAGGGCAAGCCGGTCGCCCCGGACGTCGACCTCGGCGCCGTCGCCCGGCGCACCCCCGGCTTCACCGGCGCCGACCTGTCCAACGTCCTGAACGAAGCGGCCCTCCTGACCGCCCGCTCGGACAAGAAGCTCATCGACAACAAGGCGCTGGACGAGGCGATCGACCGCGTGGTCGCGGGCCCGCAGAAGCGGACCCGGATCATGTCGGACAAGGAGAAGAAGATCACCGCGTACCACGAGGGCGGCCACGCCCTGGTCGCGGCGGCCTCGCCGAACTCCGACCCGGTCCACAAGATCACGATCCTGTCCCGCGGACGGGCCCTGGGCTACACCATGGTCCTCCCCGACGAGGACAAGTACTCGACCACGCGCAACGAGATGCTCGACCAGCTTGCCTACATGCTGGGCGGCCGCGCCGCCGAGGAACTGGTCTTCCACGACCCGACCACCGGCGCCGCGAACGACATCGAGAAGGCCACCGCCACGGCCCGCGCGATGGTCACCCAGTACGGCATGACCGAGCGGCTCGGCGCCATCAAGTTCGGCGGCGACAACACCGAGCCCTTCCTCGGCCGTGAGATGGCCCACCAGCGCGACTACTCGGAAGAGGTCGCCGCGCTGGTCGACGAAGAGGTCAAGAAGCTCATCGAGACCGCGCACAACGAGGCGTGGGAGATCCTCGTCGAGAACCGAGACGTCCTCGACAACCTCGTCCTGGCCCTCCTGGAGAAGGAGACCCTGGGCAAGGAGGAGATCGCCGAGATCTTCGCCCCCATCGTCAAGCGCCCGGCCCGCCCGGCCTGGACCGGCTCGGCCCGCCGCACGCCGTCCACGCGCCCGCCGGTGCTCTCCCCGAAGGAGCTGGCCCTGACCAACAGCGCCAACGGCTCCTCCTCGGCGACCACCCCGGTGGACACGACGAAGGCCATCGAGGTGGCCCCGGAGGACACCCCGGAGCCGTAGGCTCCGTAGGCCCGGAATGGAAGCCGCGCCCCCACAGGTTCTAGCCTGTGGGGGCGCGGCTTTTTTCGCGCCGTGTTCAGACAGACGGAACGAGGCACACATGACCGACCCGGTGACGCTGGACGGCGAGGGCACGATCGGCGAGTTCGACGAGAAGCGCGCAGAGAACGCCGTACGTGAGCTCCTCATCGCGGTCGGCGAGGACCCGGACCGCGAGGGTCTCAGGGAGACGCCGGCGCGTGTGGCGCGGGCGTACAAGGAGCTTTTCGCGGGCTTGTGGCAGAAGCCCGAGGACGTCCTCACGACGACGTTCGACCTCGGACACGACGAAATGGTGCTCGTGAAGGATATCGAACTGGTGTCCCAATGCGAACATCACCTTCTGCCATTCCATGGCGTAGCGCACATTGGATACATTCCGGCCGAAACGGGCAAAATTACCGGCCTGTCGAAGCTCGCTCGTCTGGTCGACGTGTTTGCTCGCCGCCCTCAGGTCCAGGAGCGCCTGACGACGCAGATCGCCGACTCGTTGATGAAGATCCTCGACGCTCGCGGCGCGATCGTCGTGATCGAAGCCGAGCACATGTGCATGGCCGTGCGCGGCGTCCGTAAGCCGGGTGCGAAGACGACGACCTCGGCAGTGCGTGGGCAACTTCGTGACGCCACTACGCGAGCCGAGGCGATGTCCCTGATATTGGCCCGCTAGCAGCGAGCCGTCCGCGTGCCCCATACCGTCCCCGATCAGTGGAGTCGACCGCTGATCAGGGGGATCGGTGTGGGGCACGGGCGTTCCGGGTGGTGGGCACCTCGTGCGTGAGCCCTGGTAGCCGGTCGGGGGCTACGAGACCGGGGCGCGGCCCGGGCCGTTGTGGTCCTCGTCCTCGGGGAGCTTGCAGACGTGTTCCAGGAAGAGGGCGGCGGCGATGACGCCGATGCCGGCGAGGACCGAGAAGCCGGCGTAGATGGCCTGGTCGCGGCGGGCGGGGACGTCGAGGGAGCCGAGGAGGAAAACGCCTGTGCCGCCGTACAGGCCGGCGACCAGGGCAGCGACGAGGGCGCTGGCCTGGCCGAAGACGACGGCTCGGGCGGCCATCAGGGGTTCGACGCCCTTGGCGCCGGGGCGGCGCTCGCGCTGGGCCTTGAGGCGGGCGCGCAGCGAGAGGGCCGTGGCGGTGAGGATGACGGCGATGGCCGCGAGGACGATGGGGGCTGCGAGCGGCACGCTGGGCAGCGTGCCGACGGAGTCCCAGAGCCGCGCGGCGCCCCAGGAGAGGACGCCGGCCGCGATGAACAGTCCGGCGAGCACCTTGAGCCGCAGTTGTTTCACCGGGTGTCGTCCTTCGTCTGGTCCGAGCGCCTGTCCGTGCTGTCTCTGAGGAGCCTAACGACTACTCGGGGAGTCGGAGTTCCAGGTCGGTGCGCGCCTTGACTCCCTCGTGGCCGAGGGCGGCGAGGAGGTCGGTGACGGTGCCGTGGCCGGGGAGCTGGGCCTCGGGGTCGACGTCGTGCCAGGGGGCGAGGACGAAGGCGCGCTGGTGGGCGCGCGGGTGGGGCAGGGTGAGGACGGGGTCGTCGGAGACGACTTCGGCGTAGGTGATGATGTCGACGTCGATGGTGCGGGCGCCCCAGCGCTCTTCGCGGACGCGGTGGAAGGCTTCTTCGACGGCGTGCGCCCGTTCCAGGAGGGAGGCCGGGGGCAGGGTGGTCTTCACGAGGACGACGGCGTTGAGGTAGGAGGGCTGGGAGTCGGGTTCGACGCCCCAGGGCTCCGTCTCGTAGACGGGGGAGACGGCCTTGACGCGGAGGCCGGGGGTGTCTTCGAGGGCGTCGACGGCGCCCTGGAGGGTCTCCAGGCGGTTGCCGAGGTTGGCGCCGAGGGCGAGGACGGCCCATTTGGGGTTGGAGAGGGTGACGTCGGCCGCGTCGACGGCGGCGGTCACGGCCGCCGGTACGGGCTGTACGGTCGGATCGCTGTGCTGGGGCTTCATGCGCGGCTCCGGGTGATGGTGATGGTCACGTCGTCGAAGGGGACGGTGATGGGCGCGTCCGGCTTGTGGACGACGACCTCGACCTCCTGGACGCCGGCGTGCTTGAGGCACTGCTGGGCGATCCGCTCCGCGAGGGTTTCGATGAGGTCCACCGGTTCGCCCTGGACGACGTCTACGACCTCTTCGGCGACCACGCCGTAGTGCACGGTCTTCGTCAGGTCGTCGGCGGCGGCGGCGGCGCGGGTGTCGAGGCCGAGGGTGAGGTCGACGATGAACGTCTGTCCTTCTTCCCTTTCCTTGGGGAAGACGCCGTGGTGCCCTCGGGCCTTGAGGCCGCGCAGCGCGACACGATCCACGCGAATCACTCCTGCTGTCGTAGTTCGGGTGGCCACGCAGCCGGGTGCGGACGGCCGGGTGTCCAGCATCGAATCTACCTGCGGGCACCGACGGCCGGGGCGGGGGCTCGGTCGGGTCGGCTCAGTCGGTGGTCTCCTCGTCGTCGCCGGTGTCGGTCTCGGGGATCACCGGTGAGCCGTGGTGGGACCAGATGCGCCACCCTTCCGACGTGCGGCGGAACACGTTGGTGGCGACGACGAGCTGTCCGACGAGGGGGCCGAGCGAGGCGCCGTCCTCGGCCGGTCCGCCGCTGAGGATGTTCTCGGTGCACGTGACGACCGCCACGTCGTCGGCGAGGGAGATCTCGACGTCGGTGAGGAAGAACTGGATGTAGTCGGTGTTCGCCATGATCAGGGCGTACGAGCGGAGTACTTCGCCGCGGCCGGTGAGGACGGGCCAGCCGGGGTGGACGCAGGAGATCTCGGTGGCGCCGTCGTCGAGCCACAGTTCGGTGATGCCGTCGAAGTCTCCCTGTTCCATCGCCTCGTAGAAGGCGGTGTTGGCGGCTTCGACGGCCGCGCGGTCGGCTTGGCGGGCGCGGGTCACCTGGCTCCCTCGACGGCTCTGGCGACCCGTACGGCGTCGGCGGTGGCGCGGACCTCGTGGACGCGGACGGCCCAGGCGCCTTCGTGGGCGGCGAGGGCGGAGACGGCGGCGGTGGCGGCGTCGCGTTCGCGGGCGGGGGGCGGGGCGGCGCCGTCGTGGGCGAGGACGTGGCCGAGGAAGCGCTTGCGGGAGGCGGCGACGAGCAGGGGGCGGCCGAGGGCGCGCAGCTGGGGGAGGTGGGCGACGAGGGCGAGGTCGTGGGGGGCGAGTTTGGCGAAGCCGAGGCCGGGGTCGAGGACGATGCGCTCCGGGGCGACGCCGCCGTCGATGACGGCTTCCATGCGGGTGCGGAGTTCGGTGACGACTTCGTCGACGACGTCGTCGTAGACGGCGAGGCTGTTCATGTTCTCGCTGAAGCCGCGCCAGTGCATGACGACGAAGGGGACCTGGGCGGTGGCGACGGTGGGGACCATCTGTGGGTCGGCGAGGCCGCCGCTGACGTCGTTGACGAGGGTGGCGCCGGCGTCGACGGCGCGGGCGGCGACGGTGGCGCGCATGGTGTCGACGGAGACGGTGACGCCTTCGGCGGCGAGGCCGCGGACGACGGGGACGACGCGGCGGAGTTCTTCTTCCTCGTCGACGCGGGTGGCGCCGGGGCGGGTGGATTCGCCGCCGACGTCGACGAGGTCGGCGCCTTGGGCGACGAGGTCGAGGCCGTGTTTGACGGCGGCCGTGGTGTCGAACCAGCGGCCGCCGTCGGAGAAGGAGTCGGGGGTCACGTTGACCACGCCCATGACCGCGCAGCGGTCCCACTCCGGCAGGCCGAGCGCCGTGCCCCGGTCGATCGTCGTACTCATGCGTCCAGCGTAGGGCCCGGTGTGCGGATCGGGCGCCCGCGGGGCGGGGCCCCGTGGGCGCCCGGGGTCATGCCGCGCGGACCTCGTGCTCGGCCTGGGACGGGACGATGTGGGCGCAGGGGCGGGGGGTGGTGGTGCGGGTGCGGCGGGTGAGGGGGCGGGGCAGGGAGAGGGTCACGAATCCTTCGGCCTGCATGGCGGCGAAGCCGATGCGGGGGAGGTCGCGGCTTTTGCGGTAGACGACGAAGCGGGGTTCCCAGCGGGGCTGGAACTTGGCGTTGAACTTGTAGAGGGACTCGATCTGGAACCAGCGGGAGAGGAAGACGAGGAGTCCGCGCCAGACGCGGAGGACGGGGCCGGCGCCGATCTTCTCGCCGCGGGCGAGGGCCGCGCGGAACATGGCGAAGTTGAGGGAGACCCGCTCGATGCCGAGGCGGGGGGCGTTCTGCAGGGCGGCGACGATCAGCAGCTCGTTCATGCCGGGGTCGGCGCTGCGGTCGCGGCGCATGAGTTCCAGGGAGATGCCGTCGGTGCCCCAGGGGACGAAGTGGATGATCGCCTTCAGGTCGCCGTAGGGGGAGTCGGCGTTCTCGGGGTCGTCCTTGTGGGCGGTCGCTATGACCGCGTCGCCGTCGCCGGGGTCGCCGATGCGGCCGAGGGCCATGGAGAAGCCGCGCTCGGTGTCGGTGCCGCGCCAGTCCTCGGCGGCGCGGTGGATGCGGGCGAGTTCGCCGTCGCTGAGGTCGGCGACGCGGCGCACTTTGGTGGTGTAGCCGTTGCGTTCGATGCGCTTGACCATTTGGCGGACGTTGCGCATGGCGCGGCCGGAGAGGGAGAAGTCGGAGACGTCGACGATCGCCTCGTCGCCGAGTTCGAGGGCGTCGAGGCCGGTTTCGCGGGTCCAGACCTGGCCGCCGGTCTCGGAGCAGCCCATGACGGCGGGGGTCCAGGAGTGGGCCTTGGCCTCGTCCATGAAGCGTTCGATGGCGCCGGGCCAGGCTTCGACGTCGCCGATGGGGTCGCCGCTGGCGAGCATGACGCCGGAGACGACGCGGTAGCAGACGGCGGCTTTGCCGCTGGGGGAGAAGACGACGCCCTTGTCGCGGCGGAGTGCGAAGTGGCCGAGGGAGTCGCGGGCGCCGTGCTTGTGGAGGAGGGCGCGGAGTTTGGTCTCGTCGTCCTCGGTGAGCCGGGCGGCGGGGTGTTCGGGTCGGAAGGCGAAGTAGATGGTGGTGAGGGCGGTCAGCATGCCGAGGGCGCCGAGCGAGTAGCCGACGGTCCAGTCGACGCCGCCGGTGTAGCCGACGGGGCCTTCGATGCCGAAGAGGCCGTACAGGACGTGCTCGAGGCGGTCGGCGAGGCTGGGGCTGCCGACGATGCGGCGCGGGTGGGCGCTGACGATGACGAGGCCGAGGGTGAGGGATCCGGCGCCCATGAGGACGAAGTTGGCGAGGGCGCGCCAGCGGCTGCGGGGGTCGGGCAGGGCCGCGAACTGGTCCCGGTGGCGTACCAGCAGGGTCAGCAGGACGAGTGAGAGGACGGCGCCGGTGACGGAGTGGCGCCAGACGAACTGGGCGACGGCGCCGAGGGGCAGCAGGACCACTGCGGCTCGCCAGGCGCGGCGCTTGTTGCGCTTGAGGCCGTGGGCGAGGAGCAGCAGGAGGACGCCGGCGCTGAGTGAGAGGGCTGCCGAGAGCGGCCCGAGCGTGCCGGGGAGCACCTCGGCGACGGCGTGCATGCGGCTGGCGCGGAACCGCGGGAAGACTCCTGCGGCGATGTCGATCAGGCCGATCAGTGTGCAGGCCGTTCCGACGAGCGCGGGGACCCTTTCGGGTCGGGGTCCGCGCAGAATCTGGCGTACTCGATCCGGAACCGATCCGGATTTGTCCCCATCTACCGTGACAGACATCGCTTCCCGTGCTTCCCGTGGCTCCGCGAAAGATCGTTGATCCGGCTGGGCCACGCTGGTCGGGCGGGCGTGCCGGAGGTTTGCGCCTTCTAGGACGGAGCAGCGATGTGGCGGGTTCACTCCCCGTCAGGGAAATCTCAGGGAAATTCCAGGAAGAGAGCTCGGACGTCTCATGGGTCTCACCAGCAACAAGGTCCTCGCGCTGGCGGTCACGCTGGCCGTGGTGCTGTTCGTCGCGACGATCTGGCTGTGGCCCAGGCTCGCGCGCGGCGGCTGGAAGTCCGTCCTGGGGCGGGTCGGGCTCCTGCTCGCCACCCAGGTGGCGCTGTTCGCCTCGGTGGGTCTCGCCGCGAACAACTCCTTCCTCTTCTACGGCTCGTGGGCCGACCTGTTCGGGCAGGAGCAGGACATGGGTGTGGTGGTGGACCACTCCGCCGGCTCCAAGGACGTCAAGGTCGTCGGCACCCAGGCGCTCGACGTGCCGGGCGGCGGCCGTCCCTCGATCGGCGGACAGATACAGAAGGTCGTCGTGGCGGGCGAGAAGTCCAAGATCGACTCGTCGGCGTACGTGTACCTGCCGCCGGAGTACTTCCAGAGCCGGTACGCGAAGTCCACCTTCCCCGCCTCCGTGGTGCTGACCGGCTACCCGGGTACGGCGGAGAACCTGCTGAAGGGCCTGAAGTACCCGAAGACGGCCTACCAGCAGGCCAAGGACAAGAAGATGCAGCCGATGATCCTCGTGATGCTGCGGCCGACCGTGGCGCC
Organism: Streptomyces sp. NPDC051921; assembly: GCF_040680975.1. Classification (NCBI taxonomy): domain Bacteria; kingdom Bacillati; phylum Actinomycetota; class Actinomycetes; order Kitasatosporales; family Streptomycetaceae; genus Streptomyces; species Streptomyces sp. NPDC051921. The sequence goes on along the minus strand of NZ_JBFAXU010000018.1, from coordinate 58,095 downwards.
GCCGCGGGACACCGAGTGCGTCGACGTCCCGGGTGGCCCGCAGACCGAGACCTTCTTCGCCGAGGACCTGCCGAAGGCCATCTCGCAGACCTACCGGGTGGGGACGAAGGCGCGGAACTGGGGCTTCATGGGGAACTCGACCGGCGGCTACTGCGCCCTGAAGATCGCGCTGCACCACCCGGACCGGTTCGCGGCGGGCGCGGGCTTCTCCGCGTACTACAAGGCGGCCGACGACGTGACGACCGGCGACCTGTTCCAGGGCGACAAGGCGGCGAAGAAGCGGGCCGACCTGCTGTGGAGCCTGGAGCACCTGCCGCAGGGCAACTCGTCGTTCCTGGTGACGACGTCGAAGCGCGGCGAGGGGAACCTCAAGGGGACGCAGGCCTTCATCAAGAAGGTGAAGGCCCCGGCCCGGGTCTCCTCGATCACGCTGGAGAGCGGCGGCCACAACTTCAACACCTGGAACCGGGAGATCCCGCCGGGCCTGGTGTGGATGAGCGGCCGGCTCAGCGCGAGCTGACCGCCTCGCCCGCGGGGCTCGCGCCGCCCGCCGGACCCGCCTGCCCCTGGGGGCTCGTACGGCGCAGGGCGCGGTGGACGCCCGCGGTGGTGAGCGAGCCGAGCACGCGGCCCGGGTCGTCGGGCGCGTGCACCGCGATCCGGCCGCCGTCGTGCTGGAGGAGCGCGGCGAGGGCGTCCTTCAGGGAGGCGCCGAGCGGCACGGCCGGATCCGCGCCCCCGGCGGGCTCCTCCAGGTCGGCCTCGGTGACGGGGGTGACGGCGAGCCGCTTGAGGCCGCGGTCCGCGCCGACGAAGCCGGCGACGTACGGCGTGGCGGGGGCGCCGAGCACGGTGGCGGGGGTGTCGAACTGCTCGATGCGGCCCTGCCCGTAGACGGCGATGCGGTCGCCGAGCCGCACGGCCTCCTCCAGGTCGTGCGTGACGAGCAGCACCGTCTTGCGCACGGTGGCCTGCAGGTTCAGGAACTCGGTCTGGAGCCGCTCGCGCACCACGGGGTCGACCGCTCCGAAGGGTTCGTCCATGAGCAGGACCGGCGGGTCGGCGGCGAGTGCGCGGGCCACGCCGACGCGCTGGCGCTGGCCGCCGGAGAGCTGCTCGGGATAGCGGTGGCCGTACGTCCCGGGGTCGAGCCCGACCAGGTCGAGGAGCTCCGCGGCGCGCTCCCTGGCCTCGGCCCTCTTCCAGCCGAGCAGGGCCGGCACGGTGGCCGTGTTGTCGAGGACGGTCCGGTGCGGGAAGAGCCCGACCTGCTGGATCACGTAGCCGATCGTGCGGCGCAGCCGGACCGGGTCGACCGAGGCGACGTCCTCGCCGCCGAGCAGGACGCGGCCCCCGGTGGGTTCGACGAGCCGGTTCACCATCTTCATCGTGGTCGTCTTGCCGCAGCCGGACGGGCCGACGAGCGTGACCAACTCGCCCTCGGCGACCTCGAAGGAGAGGTCGTCGACGGCGGTGGTGCCGTCCGCGTAGCGCTTGGTCACGTGCTCGAACCGGATCATGGTTCCCCATTCTGACCCTTCGCGGTCCCGCTTGTGTGAAGGAAGTATTGCCAGAGCGTGGCGGTCCCCGGCGATTGTCGGCGGCGGGGGTTAGGGTCGCCAGACAGATGTTCGGAGGCGCGTGGCGAAGGGGGGTTGCGCATGGCCGCGGCGAACTGCCTGGTGACGAACGACTGGATCTGCGGGGAGTATCTGCGCACCCGTGCCCAGGAGTTGACCGACGCCACCCTCCAGCATGTGGGAATCACCGTGGTGTCCGTGCTCCTCGGGCTGGTCGTCGCCTTTCCGCTCGCCCTGCTCGTACGGGCCAGACCGCGATTCTCCGGCCCGGTCCTCGGACTCACCACCCTGCTCTACACGATCCCCTCGCTCGCGATGTTCTCGCTGCTGCTGCCCTTCCTCGGGCTGTCCTCCGCGCTCGTCGTGACCGGCCTCGTGCTGTACTCGCTGACGATCCTGGTGCGCGGCGTCCTGGCCGGCCTCGCGGCCGTGCCCGAGGACACCAAGGAGGCCGCCCGCGGCATGGGGTACGGATCGGGCCGGATACTCTGGGAGGTCGAGCTCCCGCTCGCGCTGCCGGCGTTGATGGCCGGCCTGCGGATGGCGACGGTCTCCACGATCGCGCTCACCACCGTCGGCTCCATCGTCGGCCGCGGCGGCCTCGGCAATCTGATCGAGGACGCGCTGCCCACCTTCTTCAAGGCCCAGGTGCTCGCCGCCTCCGTGCTCTGTGTGCTCCTCGCGATCGCCGCCGACCTGCTGCTCCTCGGTCTCCAGCGGCTCCTGACGCCCTGGACGCGGATACGCGCCGAGCGGGCGGGAGGGGCCTGACGTGAACGTCGTCGCGGATGCCTGGTCCTGGCTGGCCACCGGCGCCAACTGGTCGGGCGAGAGCGGGGTATGGCACCGGCTGGCGGAGCACCTGTACGTGAGCGGCACCGCCCTGCTCCTGGCCTGTGCCCTCGCCCTGCCGCTCGGCCTGTGGCTCGGGCACCTGGGCAGGGGCGGCGCGCTCGCGGTCAACATCTCCAACGCGGGCCGGGCGATCCCCGTCTTCGCGGTCCTCGCCCTGTTCATGGTCTCGCCGCTGCGCAACGCCGGGTACGTGCCGACGGTGATCGCGCTCGTGCTGTTCGCGACACCGCCGCTGCTCACCCACGCCTACGTGGGCGTACGGGAGGTCGACCGCGCGGTCGTCGAGGCCGCCCGTGGCATGGGGATGTCGGGCGTCCAGCTCTTCCGGGGAGTCGAACTGCCCCTCGCCCGGCCGATGCTGATGACGGGTCTGCGTTCGGCGGCGGTGCAGGTGGTCGCCACCGCGACGATCGCCGCCATGGTCGGCCAGGGCGGCCTCGGCCGGATCATCACCGCCGGGTTCAACACGTACAACACACCGCAGGTGGTCGCGGGCGCCGTGCTCGTGGCCCTGCTCGCCCTCCTCGTGGAGGCGCTCCTCGTGGCCGCGGACCGGCTCCTCGGCCGCGGGGTCCCGCGGTGACGGACGACGACTGAGATGGGTGATCTTGTGAGCAGGACCTCGCGCATCGCGAGTGCGGCACTGGCTGTGGCGGCGCTGACGGTCTCACTGTCCGCGTGCGGCGGCGACAGCCTGGAGAAGGCGAAGGACGGCGGCGCGGACGCCGGCGCGGGAGGGGCGAAGGGCTCGGTCGTCGTCGGTGCGGCGGCGTTCACCGAGTCGAAGATCCTCGCCGAGCTCTACGCGCAGGTCCTCGACGACGCCGGATACGCGGCGAGCGTCACGACCGTGAAGAATCGCGAGCTCTACGAACCGTCCCTGGAGAAGGGCGAGATCGACGTCGTGGCGGAATACGCGGCGACACTCGCCGAATTCCTCAACGCGAAGGTCAACGGGCCGAAGGCGCCCGAGGAGAAGCCGGTCGCGTCAGGAGACCCGGCCGCCACCGCGGAGGCGCTGAAGAAGCTCGCCGAGCCGCGCGGGCTGAAGGTGCTCGCGGTCGGCTCGGCGGTCGACCAGAACGCGTTCGCGGTGAGCCGGGAATTCGCGGAGAAGAACAAGCTGAAGACGCTTTCCGATCTCGGCCGGGCGAAGCTCAAGGTGAAGATCGCGGCCGGCGACGAATGCGAGATCCGGCCCTTCTGCGCCCCGGGTCTGAAGAAGACCTACGGGATCGACGTGACCGGCGTCGACCCCAAGGGCGTGGGCACCCCGCAGGCGAAGCAGGCCGTCAAGGACGGGGTCGACCAGCTCGTCCTCACCACCACGACGGACGCCACCGTCGAGTCCTACGGACTCGTCTTCCTCGACGACGACAAGAAGCTGCAGAACGCGGACAACGTCCTGCCCGTCGTCAATGCCGCGGACGCCGGTTCGCCCGACATAGCGGCCGCGCTCGACAAGATCACCAAGGTCCTGACGACGGCGGATCTCGCCGAACTCAACCGGAAGGTCGATGCCGAGCGGGCGAAGCCGGAGGACGTGGCGAAGGCCTATCTGGAGTCGAAGGGGCTGCTCAAGAAGTAGGCGCCGGGTAAGGGGAGTCGGCCGGGCCCCGTCCGGGAATGGGGACGGCCCGCTCGCCTACGGCGAGAACTCGCCAAGAGATTGCCGGGCCGACCCCCCATTCGGCGCCTACGCACGGTAAATTTCAGGCCATGCCACGTGGACGTCACCGCCATTCCCCGCCTCTGCACAAGCTCCTGCCGCCCTCGGCGGTCGCCGGGGCGTCGGTCGTGTGTGCCGCGGCCGCCTGGCTGCTCGGTGATCCCATGGCGCTGCGGCTGCTCGTCGCCGCCGCGGCGGCCTCGGCCGTCACCGGCGCCGTCCTCATGCGCAGTTGGGACCGGAGCGCCGGCCGCCAGGTCGCCGAGCTGACCCGGGCCCGCGCTGCGGACCAGTGGAAGACCGAGGAGCGGATCGCCGAGCTGGAGTCCGATCTGGAGGAGTCGCGCGAGCTGCGCACCCGCCTCGACGCCAAGCTGCGCGCCAAGCGCGTCGAGCTGGCCGGCCTCCGCAGCGAGCACGCCGACCTGCTGCGCCGCTACGCCACGGCGGAGACCGAGCGTGCCAGCGCCCTGGAGGGCCGCCGCATGCTCGCCCTGGAGTCGAGCGCGGCGACCGAGACCAAGGCGCTGCCCGCGGCCGGCTCCACGCCGACCCCGGAGTCCTACCGCCGGGCGGCGGAGGCGCTGCGCAACCTGGCGGCGAGGGCGGAGGAGCAGCCGGAGCCGGAGCCCGGGCCGGAGTCGGCGCCCGCGCCGGAGTCCGAGGCCGAGCCCGCGCCCAAGGCCGAGATCGAGACCAGGCCCAAGGGCGAGGTGGCGCCCGTCGAGGCCGCGCCCGGCGCGCCGGGCGCGTCCGGCAACCCTGCCCAGGCCCAGGCCCGGGCCGAGGCTGATGCCCAGGCCCAGGCCGAGGCTGATGCCCCGGCCCAGGACGAGGCCCAGCACACCAAGGCCGCCGCCATGCGGCACGTGCCCGCCGCGGCCGCGATCGTCCCGTACGCCGCGCGCCGGCAGGTCGCGCGCCCCGCGGGCGGCTTCGACTACTTCGGCACGCACGGCGCGCAGAGCGCGAAGAAGGCCGCGGCCGCCATCGAGGCCGTGCAGGACGCGGACCTCGCCGACGTCGTGGGCGAGGAGGTCCTCGCGGCCGCCGCCCGGCGCCCCGCCGAGCAGCGGGTGATCGGCCAGGTCATCGACCTGACGGCGCACGACGAGACGGAGCAGCTCGACGTGGCGGAGCTGCGCGGCGCGGTCAACTCGTAGCGGGCCCGGGGCGACGAAGGCGAGAAAGCCGGTGGACACGGTCCACCGGCTTTCGCCATGCAGGGGGCCGAGCAGGGCTCGGCGCTTCCTCGCCGCCTACTTGTCGATGTCGCCGACGACGAAGAACAGCGAACCGAGGATCGCCACCATGTCGGCGACGAGCGTGCCCGGCAGCAGTTCGGTCAGGGCCTGGATGTTGTTGTACGAGGCCGAGCGCAGCTTGAGCCGGTAGGGCGTCTTCTCGCCCTTGGAGACCAGGTAGTAGCCGTTGATCCCCAGCGGGTTCTCGGTCCACGCGTACGTGTGTCCCTCCGGCGCCTTCAGGACCTTGGGCAGCCGCTGGTTGATCGGCCCCTGCGGCAGCGCGTCCAGCCGGTCCAGGCAGGCGTCCGCGAGCTCCAGGGAGTTGTGGGTCTGGTCGAGCAGGCACTCGAAGCGCGCCAGGCAGTCGCCCTCGGTCCGGGTCACCACCCGCAGGACGTCCTGGAGCTCCCCGTACGCGAGGTACGGCTCGTCGCGGCGCAGGTCGAAGTCGACGCCCGAGGCGCGGGCGATCGGCCCCGAGACGCCGTACGCGTGGACGGTCTCCTGGCGGAGCACCCCGACCCCGCGCGTCCGGCCCCGGAAGATCTCGTTGCCGAGCACCAGCCGGTCGTACACGTCCATCCGCGACCGCACGTCCGCGACGGCCGCCCGCGCCCGCCCCAGCCAGCCGGCGGGCAGGTCCTCCTTGAGGCCGCCGACCCGGTTGAACATGTAGTGCATCCGGCCGCCGGAGACCTCCTCCATCACGGCCTGGAGCTCCTCGCGCTCGCGGAAGGCGTGGAAGACCGGGGTGATCCCGCCCAGTTCGAGCGGGTACGAGCCGAGGAACATCAGGTGGTTGAGCACCCGGTTCAGCTCGGCGAGCAGCGTCCGCGTCCACACGGCGCGCTCCGGGACCTCCATGCCCAGCATCCGCTCGACGCCCATGACGACCCCGAGCTCGTTGGAGAAGGCGGAGAGCCAGTCGTGCCGGTTGGCCAGCATGATGATCTGCCGGTAGTCCCGCGCCTCGAAGAGCTTCTCGGCGCCCCGGTGCATGTAGCCGATCACCGGCTCGGCCTCGCGCACCACCTCGCCGTCGAGCACCAGCCGCAGCCGGAGCACGCCGTGCGTGGAGGGATGCTGCGGCCCGATGTTCAGCACCATGTCGGTGCTCTCCGCCGCGCCGCCGATTCCGACCGTCGTCTCCGTCATGCGGGACAGTATCCGTCACCGAGGGCCCGGGCGGGACGGCCGTCCGGGCCGTCGGGGCCCGGACGCCGTCCCGCCCCCGGAACGCGGCGTGCGGCTATGCCCCCCGGGTGCCGGACGGCACCCGCTGCGTCAGCCACAGGAAGTCGCCCAGCCCGCCGCGCGCCGTGAGCTCCGCGGCCTCGCCCGCGCCCGCGAGGGCGCGGACGTATCCGGCGGGGTCGGTGGAGGCGAGGGCGAGCGGGGGCCGGGCGCCGGTGACGCCGAGGCCGTGCAGGGCCTCCCGCTGCGTCACGATCCCTGGGGCGGTCCCGGTCCCGGCCCCGGTCCCGGTCCCGGTCCCGGCCCAGGCCCGGCCCCCGGTCCCGGCCCCGTCATCGGTGCCGGTGCCGATGCCCGCAGCCGCCTTTGCCGCAGCCGCTTTCGCTGCAGCTCCCGACCCCGCCGCAGCTCCCGACCTCGCCGCACCTCCCGACCACGCCACAGCACCCGCCCCCGCCGCCGCGCACGCGTCCAGCGCGACGTGGGCCGTCAGGTCACAGGAGCCGTCCGGGACCGGGGTGACCTCGCGGCCGTTCCGGTAGCCGGTGAGGGTGCCGAAGAGGGGGCGGGAGGGGTGGAGGTGGGCGTAGTCGACGGCCACCGCCGTGCCCGCCGCGAGGGCGGCGACCGCCGCCGCCCAGGCCTCGTCGCGCGGGCGGCCGATCTCCGCGCGTTCGCCGGGCTCGCGCAGCGGCCACCACCGGTCCAGCCACTCCGCGTCCGGGCCGGACACCGCGGCGCCGAGCCGTTCCGTTCCGTCGGCCCGTACCTCGACGTGGCGAACGGCCCCGGTCTCGTCGACCTGGGCGATGTCCACCGGCACGTTGTCCAGCCACTCGTTCGCGAAGAGCAGGCCGCGCTCGCCGTCCGGGATCCGATCGGTCCAGGTGATCCGCGGGTCCAGGTCCGCGGGCCGGGCGGCGCGCTCCACCCCGTAGGGGCGGACCCGGAGGCCCGCCGGGGCGGCCGCGAGCACTCCCGTGAGGAGCTCTCCGCGCCCGGCGCCCACGTCCACGAAGGCGAGCTCGTCCGTGCCGAGATCCTCCGCGACCCGCACCAGGAGCCGGGCCACCGCGCCGGCGAAGAGCGGGGAGGCGTGCACCGAGGTGCGGAAGTGGCCGGCCGGGCCTTCGGGGCGCAGGAAGAAGCCCCCGGGGCCGTACAGCGCCCGTTCCATGGCCGCCCGCCACCCGAGCCACCCGTCCCACTGACACGTCTCATCCGTCACGCGTCCCAGTCTCCACCTTGGGGAGTACGGGCCTCACGGGAAGGATCGCTCCCACGGTTGACCCCTGCACCTATCCGCTTTCCCTACGCTGGGTTACGTGCAGCGTCTCTACGACTTCATCCGCAGACACCCGACGGGCGTCGACTCCTTCTGGGCGGTCGTCCTGTTCGGGTTCTCCCTGCTGTGGGTGGGTTCGACCTACCCGGCGACCGGGAAGCCCGTCGCCTACGGCGCCGTCGCCGCGCTGTTCTCCCTGGTCGTGGCCCTGCGTCGGCGCATGCCGGAGAGGATGCTGGTGCTCGCGGTCGCGCTCGGCCTGGCCCAGCTCGCGTTCGGGATCGTCCCCTTCATGGCCGACTTCGCCATGCTCGTGATCATCTACACCGTCGCCGCGCACGACGGCCCCCGCTGGGCCTCCCGGCTCGCACTCGCCGGCGGACTGAGCGCCGCGACGCTGTCGCAGCTGCGCTGGCCCATGACCGAGACGGATTCCTCCGCCGCCCGCGTCTTCTTCACCGTGATCATGACCGTGCCCTTCGCGCTCGCCTGGGTCCTCGGCGACTCCCTGCGCACCCGCCGTGCCTACTTCGCACAGCTGGAGGAGCGCGCCTCCCGCCTGGAGCAGGAGCGGGAGGCGCAGGCCAAGGTGGCCGTCGCCGCCGAGCGCGCCCGGATCGCCCGCGAGCTGCACGACGTCGTCGCGCACAACGTGTCCGTGATGGTGGTGCAGGCCGACGGTGCCGCGTACGTCATGGACTCCTCGCCCGAGACCGCCAAGCAGGCCCTGGAGACCATCGCCGGCACCGGCCGCCAGGCGCTCGCCGAGATGCGCCGGCTGCTCGGCATCCTGCGCACCGGGGAGCACCAGGAGGCCGGTGAGTACGTGCCCCAGCCCGACGTGCAGCAGATCGAGGAGCTGGTCGAGCAGGTGCGCGGTGCCGGACTCGCGGTCGACTTCAAGATCGAGGGCACCCCGCGCCCGCTGCCCAGCGGCGTCGAGCTCACCGCGTACCGGATCGTCCAGGAAGCCCTCACCAACAGCCGCAAGCACGGCGGCCCCGACGTCGGCGCCAGCGTCCGCCTGGTCTATTTCGACGACGGCCTCGGACTGCTCGTCGAGGACGACGGACGGGGGGCGCCGCAGGAGATGTACGAGGACGGGGGCGCCGACGGGCGTGGCCACGGCATGATCGGCATGCGTGAACGTGTCGGCATGGTCGGCGGCACCCTGGACGCAGGCCCGCGTCCCGGCGGCGGCTTCCGCATCAGCGCCCTGCTGCCGCTCAAGCCCGCTCACTAGCTCCGTAGCTCCCTAGCGCCCTGGAAGGGGACTCCTGACATGTCCATCCGCGTGATGCTCGTCGACGACCAGGTGCTGCTGCGCACCGGTTTCCGCATGGTGCTCGCCGCCCAGCCGGACATGGAGGTCGTGGCCGAGGCGGGCGACGGCGTGGAGGCCCTGGAGGTGCTGAGGAGCACATCGGTGGACGTCGTGCTGATGGACGTGCGCATGCCCAAGCTGGACGGCGTGGAGACGACCCGGCGGATCTGCTCGCAGCCGGACGCGCCGAAGGTGCTGATCCTGACCACCTTCGACCTCGACGAGTACGCGTTCTCCGGCCTCAAGGCGGGCGCCAGCGGCTTCATGCTGAAGGACGTGCCGCCGGCCGAGCTGCTCGGCGCGATCCGCTCCGTGCACAGCGGCGACGCGGTCGTCGCCCCGTCGACCACCCGTCGCCTGCTGGACCGTTTCTCGCCGATGCTGCCGTCGTCCGGGCGCGAGCCGGAGCACAAGGAGCTGGACCGGCTCACCGACCGGGAACGCGAGGTGATGCTGCTCGTGGCACAGGGCCTGTCGAACGGCGAGATCGCCGCCCGGCTGGTGCTGTCCGAGGCGACCGTGAAGACGCACGTGGGCCGCATCCTCACCAAGCTGGACCTGCGCGACCGGGTGCAGGTCGTCGTCCTCGCCTACGAGACGGGGCTCGTGCGCGCGGGCGGCCGCTGACGTGCTGCTCTGGATCAACGGGCCGTTCGGCGGCGGCAAGACCCAGACCGCGTACGAGCTGCTGCGGCGGCTGCCGGGCAGCGTCGTCTGCGACCCGGAACACGTGGGCTTCGGGCTGCACCGCACGCTGCCGCCCGAGCTCCGGGGCGACTTCCAGGACCTCGCCGCCTGGCGGCAGGGCGTGTACGAGGTGCTCGACCTGGCGCTGCGGAGCCACCAGGGGCCGGTGCTGGTGCCGATGACACTCGTGGAGCCCGCCTACTTCGAGGAGATCGTCGGGCGGCTGCGGGCCGTCCACGGCGAGGAGCGGGTGCGGCATTTCGCGCTGCTCGCCGACCGCGGGACGGTGCTCGCGCGCCTCGCCGAGCGGGGGCTCGGGCGCGGGCTCAAGCGCGAGAGCTTCGCCGTGCGGAAGCTGGACGGCTGCCTGGCTGCCCTCGCCGACGCGCGGTTCGCCCACCACATCCGTACGGACGAACTCACCGTCCCGCGGGTCGCCGACCGGATCGCGGAGCTGGCGGGTCTGCGGATCACGCCGAACACGGACGGGGCGCTACGGCACCGGCTGCGGCGGATCCGGGTGGGACTCGCGCACATCCGCTTCGACTAGGACCGGTCCGGCGGGGCACCACCCGCCCGCCCGCGCCGCCTTCCTGGCGGAGCACCACCCGCCCGCCCGCGCCGCCTTCCTGTCGGAGCACCGCCCCCGCCCGCCCGCGCCGCCTCTCTAGCGCAGCACCGACTCCAGGAAGTCGCTGCCCAGGCGGGCGACGACGGAGGGGTTCAGCTGGTGCAGCACGTAGCGGCCACGGCGCTGGGTGGTCAGAAGGCCCGCCTTCTTCAGGACGGAGAGGTGGCGGGAGACCTCCGGGGCCGTGATGCCGTACGCGTCGGCCAGCTCGCTCGTCGAGAACGGGCCGCGGGCCAGGCTGCGGCACAGCCGCATCCGCATCGGATGGGCGATGGCCTCGAGGCGCAGCTTGACCGTCTCGACCGGCTCGGCGCCGCCGATCTCACCGGCGTCGGCCGGGTACTGGATCACGGGCTGCCAGCCGGGTGCGGACAGGGCGAAGAGGTGCGGCCAGCCGAACGCGGTCGGCATCAGCGTCACGGCCCCGCCGTGGGCCTCGGTCCGGCCGTGCACCAGCTTGTCCACGACGATCCGTGAGCCGCGCTCGTCCTCCTCCAGGGCCAGCGCGGGAGAGGCGGCCGTCAGGGCCTCGGCCAGGCCCTTGCGGCGGAGCAGCTCGGTCTTGTGCCGGGCGTCGGCGGCGAGCTGGACGCGGACCCGGCGCCAGGTGTCGGCGAAGAACACCTGGTCGCAGTCCTCCAGGAGGCGGCGGATCCAGGCGCGCGTGGCGGTCGGCTCGGCGAGCATCCGTTCCACGAACGCGGACTGGCGCGGGCCGCGCGCCGCGGCCAGGTCGAGCGCGCGGCGCCGGGACCGTTCGTCGACGAGCGGGGAGGGGATGCCGTCGGTGTTGAGGGTGCTGCACGAGATCTCCAGGGCCGCGCCGACGAACTTCTCGTCGTCCAGGCGGTCGAGGTCGTCCAGCTCCTCGGCGAGGGTCTCCCGGGGGTGCGCGGGCAGCAGGAAGTCGGAACGGGTGGACCGCCACATGAAGTCGGCCTCGTGCAGCCGGTCGGCGAGCTCGGGCTTGAGCGCGGCGGCCGTCGTGGTCGTCCAGGCGTGCAGTCTGGCGTGGTGGCCCGGCTCGGCGAGGGCGTGCAGGGCGTTGCCGAGCTCGGCCAGCGGCGAGGGGCAGAAGGTGATCCGCTCGTGCGGCAGTCCGGTGATGTCGATGGTCACGCTCACGGACCCATGGTGCGGGGTGCGGTGGGGTGCCTGTCCTGCCGTTTGACGAGCCCCGTCAATCCGCGGGCCGCACGCCGCGGCCCCGGCGCACGGTGGGCCCATGAACGCACTCCACCAGTACCTCTTCGACGCCTACCGCGCCGCCCGGCACGACGAGCCCCCGCCGCCCGTGCCCGGCGCCCTCGACGTCGCGGCGCTGCGGGCCGCCCGCGACCACCGGCGCTTCGAGGCGGTCCTGGCGGGCCGCCCGGCCAGGGGCCGCGTCCGCAGGGCACTCAGGTGCTGGCTGCACCGCGGGACGACCTAGCTGTGGTGGCCCGCCCGTGCGGGACACGCCCTGAGCGCGGCCGCGCGCCGGACCCCGGCCGCGCCCAGGCGCCGGCCACCCGCCGTGCCCTGGTCCCCGGCCCGGCCCTGGTCCCCGGCTCGGGCGGGAGGCGCAGGGGGCTACAGCCGGGCCAGGAAGTCCCGTACCGCCTTCTTCACGTCCTCCGCCGTCCACTCCAGGCCCGGTGCGGTGATCGTCACCTCCGTCGCGGCCACACCCGGCGGGCCGCCCGCGGGAGCGGGGAACCAGCGGCGGAACAGGGCGGCGCCGGTGTCCTCCGTCAGGGACAGCGCGGCCGCGGTCAGGGCGTCGGGTCCGTACGGCAGCCAGACCTGGAACTGGTGGGTGTGCGGGACCTCCGGGTGCACCCGGTACCAGCCGACACCGGCCTCCGCGAAGGCCTCCCGCAGCGCGGTCGCGACCACGCGCGCGTGCGCCACGTACGCGGGCAGCCGGGGGAGCTCGGTGTCCAGTCCGCGCAGCGCCGAGAGGGCCGCCGGGTACTGCTGGAAGACCTGGCCGCCGTAGCGGTGGCGCCACAGCCGCGCCTCCTCCACCAGCTCCTCGGGGCCGGCCAGTGCGGCGCCCGACAGGCCGCCGAGCGACTTGTAGAACGACACGTAGACGCTGTCCGCGAGCCCTGCGATCTCCGGCAGCGAGCGGTCGAAATGCGTCGGGCAGTCCCACAGCCGCGCCCCGTCGAAGTGGACCACCGCGTCCCGCTCCCGGGCCGCGTCCACGACGTCGACGAGCTCGTCCCAGGTGGGCAGGACGAATCCGGCGTCCCGGAGGGGCAGCTCCAGCATCAGGGCGCCGAACGGCTCGGCGTGCTCCCGCACCTCGTCCGCCGTCGGCAGCCGCGGCTCGTCCGTGGGGTGGGTCGTGCGCAGGCCGCTCACCCGCCCGAAGGACTGGTTCTCGTGCACCTCCGGATGGGCGAGCGGGTGCAGCGCGACCACGGGATTCCCGGTGCGCCCGGCCCAGCAGCGCAACGCGATCTGCTGGGCCATGGTCCCGGTCGGGAAGAAGGCCGCCGCCGGAAAGCCCAGCTCCTCGGCGACCCGTCGCTCCAGCTGCTCGACCACCGTGTCGCCGTAGGTGTCGACGGGCGTGTCCCCGTACGGCGTGCCCGCGGCCCAGTCCGCCAGCTCGCGGAGCCGGGCTCCGGCGCTGCCGTCCATCGAGGCGTCCCACAGTTTGCGCGGGGCGCCGCCCCACACCTTGGCCCGGTGCACCCGGGCCGATTCCTCCGGGCTGTGTCCGGCCCCGGCCGTTCGCCGCTCTTCCGCGGGCTGATCGGATTCCATGGCCCGATCATGGGCCATGGGGCCCTCGCCCTCCACGCGCTTTTCCACAGCCTCCGTTCGCCGGCCGTACCGCCGCCCACACCCTGTGGACAGCCGCAGGAGGGCGCGAAACGCTGGCGTAGCATGACCAGAAATCGTCCGGTACCCACCGAGGACTGGAACGGAAGGCCGACCCGAACAGTGAACGCACCACCAGAACCCCGGCACCCCCAGGCGGACCGGGCCGAGGACCGCCCCGCCAGGCTCGGCGTCGGAGTCGTCGGCGCGGGCCGCGTGGGCCCCGCCCTCGCCGCCGCCCTCCAGCTCGCCGGGCACCGCCCGGTGGCCGTCTCGGCGGTCTCCGACGCCTCCCGGCGGCGCGCCGCGGCCCTGCTGCCGGACGTGCCGGTCGTGGAGCCCGCGCGGGTGCTCGCCCTCGCGGACCTGGTCCTGCTCACCGTGCCCGACGACGCCCTGCCCGGTCTCGTCGAGGGCCTCGCCGAGACCGGCGCCGTACGGCCGGGCCAGCTCCTGGTGCACACCTCCGGCCGCTACGGGGTCCGGGTCCTCGACCCGGCCCGCCGCGCCGGCGCCCTGCCGCTGGCCCTGCACCCCGCCATGACCTTCACCGGCACCTCCGTGGACGTCCAGCGGCTCGCCGGCTGCTCCTTCGGCGTCACCGCCCCCGACGAGCTGCGGCTCGCGGCCGAGGCGCTCGTCATCGAGATGGGCGGCGAGCCCGAGTGGATCGCCGAGGAGAACCGCCCGCTCTACCACGCGGCCCTCGCCCTCGGTGCGAACCACCTGGTCACCCTGGTCGCCCAGGCCATGGACCTGCTCCGCTCGGCCGGCGTCACCGCCCCCGACCGGATGCTCGGCCCGCTGCTGGGCGCCGCCCTGGACAACGCGCTGCGCTCCGGCGACGCCGCCCTCACCGGGCCCGTCGCCCGCGGCGACGCCGGCACGGTCGCCGCCCACGTCGCCGAGCTGCACAAGCACGCGCCCGGTACCGTCGCCGGCTACCTCGCGATGGCCCGCGCCACCGCCGACCGCGCACTCGCGCACGGCCTGCTCAAGCCCGAGCTCGCCGAGGACCTGCTGGGCGTGCTCGCCGCCGACGCCTCGGCGGGCCCCACCGGAACCACCGGAACCACCGGCACGACCGGACCCGCCGACGGGCCGCAAGGAGACGACCGATGAGCCTGTTCGCCCGCGACCGCGCCGACGGCGGCCAGCCCGTCCGCCACCCGGCCGAGCTGCTTCCCACGGTCGAGGACCTCGAGGACTTCGTCGGACACCGGCCCCGGGGCACCCTTGCCGTGGTCATGACGATGGGCGCGCTGCACGAGGGTCACGCCACCCTGATCCGTACCGCACGCGAGCGGGCCGGGAAGAAAGGCACCGTCGTCGTCACCGTCTTCGTCAACCCGCTCCAGTTCGGCGCGGGCGAGGACCTCGACCGTTACCCGCGCACCCTCGACGCCGACCTGCTGCTCGCGGCCGAAGCCGGCGCCGACGCCGTCTTCGGTCCCTCCGTCGACGAGGTCTACCCCGGCGGCGAACCGCAGGTCCGGATCACCGCGGGCCCCATGGGGGAGCTTCTGGAGGGCGCCTCCCGGCCGGGGCACTTCGACGGGATGCTCACCGTCGTCGCCAAGCTCCTCCACCTCACCAAGCCCCACCTGGCCTTCTTCGGCCAGAAGGACGCGCAGCAGCTGGCCCTGATCCGGCGCATGGTCCGCGACCTGAACTTCCCGGTCGAGATCGTCGGCGTGCCGACCGTCCGCGAGGGCGACGGCCTGGCTCTGTCCAGCCGTAACCGCTACCTGTCGGCCGAGGAGCGGCAGACCGCCCTCGCGCTGTCCCGCGCGCTGTTCGCCGCCCGCGACCGGCTCGCCGCCGAGGAGGCGCTGCGCGCCCGCGCCGCCGCCCTGCCCGGAGCCCAGGGGCGGGCCGAGAACCGTGCCGAGGCGCTGTCCCGGCTCGGTGAGGCCCGCGCCGCCGCCGACGCCCACGCGGTCGCCCAGGCGTCCGAGGGCAGGGGTGCCGGGGCCGTGCGGGCGGCCGCCCGCGCCGTGCTCGACGACGCGGCGAAGGCGCAGCCGCCGCTCACCCTGGACTACCTGGCCCTGGTCGACCCGGCCGACTTCACGGAGGTCGCGGACGACCATGACGGAGAGGCGATCCTCGCCGTCGCCGCGCGGGTGGGGAGCACGCGGCTCATCGACAACCTCCCCCTGACCTTCGGAGCCACGAAGTGACCGGAATACGGCTGCACGCGCCCGCCCCCGGCTGGACCGTCGACGCCGACGTCGTCGTGGTCGGCTCGGGTGTCGCGGGTCTGACCGCGGCCCTGCGCTGCACCGCGGCGGGGCTGCGCACCGTCGTCGTCACCAAGGCCCTGCTCGACGCCGGTTCCACCCGCTGGGCCCAGGGCGGCATCGCCGCGGCGCTCGGCGAGGGCGACACCCCCGAGCAGCACCTCGACGACACGCTCGTCGCCGGGGCGGGGCTGTGCGACGAGCGGGCCGTGCGCGCCCTCGTCACCGAGGGGCCGGACGCGGTGCGCCGGCTCATCGAGACGGGTGCCTCCTTCGACCTCACCGCGGACGGCGCGATCGCGCTGACCCGCGAGGGCGGCCACCACCGCCGCCGGATCGCGCACGCCGGCGGCGACGCGACCGGAGCCGAGATCTCCCGTGCCCTGGTCGAGGCGATACGCGAGCGGGGCGTGCGCACCATCGAGCACGCGCTCGTCCTGGACCTCCTCAAGGACGCCGAGGGCCGCACGGCGGGTGTCACCCTGCACGTGATGGGTGAGGGGCAGCACGACGGCGTGGGCGCCGTGCACGCCCCCGCCGTGGTCCTGGCCACCGGCGGCATGGGCCAGGTGTTCTCCGCCACCACCAACCCTGCCGTTTCCACCGGAGACGGCGTCGCGCTCGCGCTGCGGGCCGGCGCGGAGGTCTCCGACCTCGAGTTCGTCCAGTTCCACCCGACCGTGCTCTTCCTCGGGGCCGACTCCGAGGGCCAGCAGCCGCTGGTCTCCGAGGCGGTCCGGGGCGAGGGCGCCCACCTGGTCGACGCCGACGGGGTCCGCTTCATGGTCGGGCAGCACGAGCTGGCCGAGCTGGCGCCCCGCGACATCGTCGCCAAGGCGATCACGCGCCGCATGCAGGAACGGGGTACGGAGCACATGTACCTCGACGGCCGGCACTTCGGCGCCGAGATGTGGGAGCAGCGCTTCCCGACCATCCTGGCCGCCTGCCGGTCGCACGGCATCGATCCGGTCACCGAGCCGGTCCCGGTCGCCCCGGCCGCCCACTACGCCTCCGGCGGCGTCCGCACCGATCTGCACGGCCGTACGACCGTGCCCGGCCTGTACGCGTGCGGCGAGGTCGCCTGCACCGGCGTGCACGGCGCCAACCGGCTGGCCTCGAACTCGCTCCTGGAGGGCCTGGTCTTCGCGGAGCGGATCGTCGCCGACATCGTGGCGCACGGCCCCCACCGCGAGGGCCTGCCGGACGTCCCGGCCGAGGCCCGGGAGCTCTCGCTGCTCGTCCCCGAGGTCCGCCGGGAGATCCAGCGGATCATGACCGAGGGCGCGGGCGTGCTGCGCTCCGCCGAGAGCCTGGCCGTCGCGGCAGACGCCCTGGAACGCCTGCGGCTCGACGCCGAGGAGGACCGCAAGGCGGCCGAGCCCGGCGTCGAGGCCTGGGAGACCACCAACCTGCTGTGCGTCGCCCGGGTCCTGGTGGCCGCCGCCCGCGCGCGCGAGGAGACCCGCGGCTGCCACTGGCGCGAGGACCGCCCCGACCGTGACGACGCGACCTGGCGCCGCCATCTGGTCGTCCGCCTGACGTCCGACCGACGACTGGTGGTGCGGGGCACCACCGGCGCAGACTTTCCGCCCGTAACCACCGACGCACCCCTGGAGCCGCTGTCGTGAGCACGCCCGAGGAAGCACGTCCGCAGCCCGTGGACGTCCCCCTGATCCAGATCAACGCCGCCCCGGAGGGGACCGCCGGAGGCTGCGGCGACGGCTGCGGCTGCGGCGGGGCCGACGAGTTCGAGTGCGGGCTCGACCCGGCGCTCGCCCAGCTGCTCGCCGACGCCGGCCTCGACCCGGTCCAGGTCGAGGACATCGCGCACCTGGCCATCGCCGAGGACCTCGACGGCGGCGTGGACGTGACGACCGTGGCGACCGTCCCCGAGGACGCCGTCGCGACCGCCGACTTCACCGCCCGCGAGGCCGGTGTGGTGGCCGGCCTGCGGGTCGCCGAGGCGGTCCTGTCGATCGTCTGCACCGACGAGTTCGAGGTCGAGCGGCACGTCGAGGACGGCGAGCGGGTCGAGGCCGGCGACAAGCTGCTCAGCGTCACCGCCCGCACCCGCGACCTGCTCACCGGTGAGCGCAGCGCCCTGAACATCCTGTGCCGCCTGTCCGGGATCGCCACCGCCACCCGCAGGTGGGCCGACGCCCTGGAGGGCACGCGGGCCAAGGTCCGCGACACCCGGAAGACCACCCCGGGCCTGCGCGCCCTGGAGAAGTACGCGGTGCGCTGCGGCGGCGGCGTCAACCACCGCATGTCGCTGTCGGACGCGGCCCTGGTGAAGGACAACCACGTGGTGGCCGCCGGTGGCGTGGCGCAGGCGTTCAAGGCCGTGCGGGAGCTGTTCCCGGACCTGCCGATCGAGGTCGAGGTCGACACGATGCACCAGGTCCGCGAGGTCCTGGACGCGGGCGCCGACCTGATCCTGCTGGACAACTTCACCCCGATCGAGACCGAGGAGGCGGTCGCCCTGGTCGCCGGCCGGGCGGTGCTGGAGTCCTCCGGCCGGCTGACGCTGGAGAACGCGGCGGCGTACGCGGCGACCGGTGTGGACTATCTGGCGGTGGGCGGCCTCACCCACTCGTCCCCGATCCTCGACATCGGCCTCGACCTGCGCGAGGTGCGCTCCTGATGCTGCTCACCATCGACGTCGGCAACACGCAGACGGTACTCGGGCTCTTCGACGGCGACGAGATCGTCGAGCACTGGCGGATCTCCACCGACCCGAGCCGCACCGCCGACGAGTGGGCTGTCCTGCTGCAGGGCCTGATGGGCATGCATCCGCTGCTCGGCGCCGAGCTGGGCAACGGCATCGGGGGGATCGCGATCTGCGCGACGGTCCCCTCGGTCCTCCACGAGCTGCGCGAGGTGACCCGGCGCTACTACGGCGACGTCCCGGCCGTGCTCGTGGAGCCGGGCGTCAAGACGGGCGTCCCGGTCCTCACGGACAACCCCAAGGAGGTCGGCGCCGACCGCATCATCAACGCGGTCGCGGCGGTCGAGCTCTACGGTGGTCCGGCGATCTGCGTCGACTTCGGCACGGCGACGACGTACGACGCGATCACCGCGCGCGGTGAGTACGCGGGCGGCGCGATCGCCCCGGGCATCGAGATCTCGGTCGAGGCGCTCGGTGTGAAGGGCGCCATGCTCCGCAAGATCGAGCTGGCCCGCCCGCGCAGCGTGATCGGCAAGAACACGGTCGAGGCGATGCAGTCCGGCATCGTCTTCGGCTACGCGGGACAGGTGGACGGCGTCGTCGCGCGGATGAAGCGCGAGCTGGTCGGTGCGAACGGGGAGCCGTCGGACGTGACGGTGATCGCGACGGGTGGGCTGGCGCCGATGGTGCTCGCCGACTCCAAGGAGATCGACGCGCACGAGCCGTGGCTGACCCTGATCGGCCTGCGGATGGTCTACGAGCGGAACGTCGCCCGGATGTAGGGCGGGCGAGGGCGGGCCTGCCTTTCGGATCAGGCCGGGGGTGTCCCGGGAGTCGGTCGTCCCCGACCCGCCGGGAAGATCGATAAGCGGCAGATTTGTCCGATTAGCGCGTATCGTCGGCCCATGCCCACGCCCTACGGATCCCGTGGCGGCATGGCGTTCAGCGCGGACGAGCTGCGTGTGCTCCGACGCGCCCTCGCCACCGCACTCAACCCTGCCCCCCTTCAGGACGACGACGTCCAGGACTGCCTGCGCCTGGCCGACTCCGTGGACGAGGCGGTGCGCGAGGCAGGCCGGGAGCGCGCCTTCCTCCTCGCCGACCTGGTCCGCTACCGCCAGGCCCTGCCCGGCTCGCTGGCCGGCTACCTGGAGCTCCTCCGGGACGCCCTGGCCGCCGGCTACGACCCCGGGGCCGACGACCTCGCCGCTCTCCGAGCGCTGCGCTCCAACCCCGCGGCCGCCGCGCTCCTGGCCCGCTGCCAGGTCCTGGCGGAACGATCCGTCCGCGCCCGGCTCGCCCGCGTCGCCCAGGTCCGGGGCCGTACCGCCCCGGTGGGCGTCCCGTCCCCGGTCCCGCGCGCCCGCCTGCTCGCCCTGCCCGGCGGGCGCGCCTCGGACGACGGGCCCAGGCCCGACTCCTCCCCGGGCGGGCCCGCGAAGCCCGCCCCCAAGCCGCCCGCGCCCGGCGAGCGGCCGGTGCCCAAACCGTCCGAGGTGTTCCCGCCGCGCCGACGCCCCGTTCCGCCGCCCCCGCCCGAGGAACGCGCGGCCGGATAGCTACTCTGGACGCCATGGACTACGTATCCGCGCTCGTGCCCCCCGTCGTGATGGCCGCGTTCTTCATCGCCCTCGTCGTGGTGATCGTGAAGAGCCAGGGCGGACCGAACAAGGCCAAGGAGGACGCGCTCGTGGACGCCGCCCTCGCACGCGCCGAGTCCGCCCGCCAGAACAACGGCACCACCGCCCCGTAGCGGGCCCGCAAGTCCCGAGGACGTACGACCGACGCAACAGGGCCGTACGTCCTTTTTGCTGTCTTACAGGGCTTTTTCTCCACAAAGAGACCGATATGCGGTGAACTCGCACTAAGGTGGCGCTGTGCCCCGTCAATTGGGAGAGCTGGAAGACGCGGTGATGACCCGCGTCTGGCAATGGAACCGCCCGGTAACCGTCCGGGAAGTCCTGGAGGATCTCCAGCAGGAACGGTCCATCGCCTACACCACCGTCATGACCGTATTGGACAATCTCCATCAGAAGGGCTGGGTGCGCAGGGAAGTCGAAGGCCGCGCCTATCGATATACGGCGGTCTCCACCCGCGCCGCCTACTCGGCCGCGCTGATGAACGAGGCCTGGGCGCAGAGCGACAACCCCGCCGCGGCCCTCGTCGCCTTCTTCGGCATGATGTCGCCCGAACAGCGCGAAGCACTGAACGACGCCGTCCGTATCGTCCAGCGGGACACCCCCGAAGGCGGCCCCGCCGCTGCCGCCGGCCCCGCCGAATCCTCCGAGGGCGGCGAGGCTCCCGCAGGTCCCGGGCGATAACGTCCCCCCATGTCATCCGCTTCCGCCAATGCCGTCACCGTGCGCCGGGCCCGCACCTCCGATGTCGCCGCAGTGCGCCGCCTCGTCGACCCCTTCGTGCGGCGCGGCATCCTGCTCGACAAGGCGACGGTCACCCTTTACGAGGACATCCAGGAGTTCTGGGTCGCCGAACGTGACGACGACGCCACGGTCGTCGGCTGCGGCGCCCTGCACGTGATGTGGGAAGACCTCGCCGAAGTGCGCACCCTCGCGGTCGATCCGGAGTTCAAGGGCGCCGGAGTGGGACATCAGGTGCTCGACAAGTTGCTGCACACCGCCCGATGGCTCGGGGTGCGCAAGGTTTTCTGCCTCACCTTCGAAGTCGACTTCTTCGCGAAGCACGGCTTCGTCGAGATCGGCGAGACTCCGGTCGACGGAGATGTCTACAGCGAGCTCCTGCGTTCCTATGACGAGGGTGTCGCGGAGTTCCTGGGTCTCGAACGAGTGAAGCCGAACACCTTGGGCAACAGCCGGATGCTTCTGCACCTGTGACGAGAGCCCGGACGGTCATGGATCGGAGTGCCTATGTCCGAATCGCGCACGTTTCCCGCGTTGCCGGGGTTCTGAACCTCTGCCAGGGGTTTGTGTTTTTCCGGGAAAAGCGGTTTCCTTTCCGCGTACTGCATTTTCGATGAAAGGAAATCCGGTGGCACAGAAGGTTCAGGTCCTTCTTGTCGACGACCTCGACGGCGGCGAGGCGGACGAGACCGTGACGTTCGCGCTGGACGGCAAGTCCTACGAGATCGACCTCACCACCGCCAACGCGGACAAGCTCCGTGACCTGCTCGAGCCGTACACCAAGAGCGGCCGCCGTACCGGTGGTCGCAGCGCCGGTGCCCGGGGCAAGGGCCGCGTCGCCGCTGCCGGCGGCAGCCCGGACACCGCGAAGATCCGTGCGTGGGCCAAGGAGAACGGCTACAACGTGAACGACCGCGGCCGCGTGCCGGCCGACATCAAGCAGGCTTACGAGGACGCGAACCGCTGAGCGGTCAGCTGCTGAGCGCCCGTCCCCGCCCCCGGCTCCGGCCGGTGGCCACGGGCAGCACTCAGCAGCCGGGCCCGGTGGCACTCGGCGGCGGCGACGGCCACGAGCCGCGCCAGGCAGGGGGCGCCCGTACCGCCCCGCAGTGAGGGCCGCAGGGCCGGCAGCGAGGACTCGACCTCGCGTCCCGGCTCCGGGGCCCTCAGCCACACCGCGGCGCCCGGTCGGCCGGAACCGCTCCGACCGGTCGGTCTCCGGCCTGGGGGTGCGGGGGCGGTCATCCGGCCGTCGGTGCCCAGCATCCCCAGATCCAGTGAGATCCCGCCCCACTCCAGCCAGTCCAGGAGCCCGGGCAGCTCCTCCGCGCTCCCCGCGGCCACGAGCATCCGCATCCGCCGCCCCATCAGGGCCACCGGGCCGACGGCGGCGCCCATCCGGTGCAGCACGCCCCGGCCGGCCGCCGCGGGCAGCTCCAGGACGTCGAAGCGCAGCCCCGTCACCAGCTGCACGGGAGGCCCGGCCGCGGTCGCCCAGCCGAGCTCGTGCTCGTACCACCGCGCCGTCGCCCCGCCGCTGTCGAGCGGCGAGCGGGGGAGGGGGACGGTGGAGGCCATACCGGGGGAACGCCGACGGGGGCTCACGGGTTACGCCTCCGGTGACGCAGGGTCCTTGATCCGGTGCGCAGTGTGTCCATGATGGGGGCGTACGGGTGCATTCGTGAGCGCAAGGTTGTTCGCCCGTAGCGGAGGGAACCGGGGTGTGCCGCATGGAGTGTCCGTGCTTACGGGTAAGACATTCCATGTGAGGAGGGGCGTCTCGCGGGCAGAAGCGTCTCACGTTCGCCATCGGCGTACTGGAGGCGCGGGTAACAGCTTGGCCTGCGGGAACATCGTCTCGCACCATCGAGTTGGAGCATTTGTCGGCTGTTCGGCAGCAGGTCTCCCCGAGAAGTAAGGGGGTGATCCGGACGGATGTCGGCAGTTGGAATGAGCGGTCCCCGCTTGCGGGACTAAGCTGCGGAAGGACAGGGAGGGGATCGACCCCTAACTGACTGACCGCTCTGAGGAGCGATTAACGATGTTCGAGAGGTTCACCGACCGCGCGCGGCGGGTTGTCGTCCTGGCTCAGGAAGAAGCCCGGATGCTCAACCACAACTACATCGGCACCGAGCACATCCTCCTGGGCCTTATCCACGAGGGTGAGGGTGTCGCCGCTAAGGCCCTGGAGAGCCTCGGGATTTCGCTCGAGGCGGTCCGCCAGCAGGTGGAGGAGATCATCGGCCAGGGCCAGCAGGCCCCGTCCGGGCACATCCCCTTCACCCCTCGTGCCAAGAAGGTCCTGGAGCTGTCGCTCCGGGAGGCCCTCCAGCTCGGCCACAACTACATCGGCACCGAGCACATCCTGCTCGGCCTGATCCGCGAGGGCGAGGGCGTCGCCGCCCAGGTCCTCGTGAAGCTGGGCGCCGATCTCAACCGGGTGCGGCAGCAGGTCATCCAGCTGCTCTCCGGCTACCAGGGCAAGGAAGCCGCCACCGCCGGCGGTCCTGCCGAGGGCACCCCCTCGACGTCCCTGGTCCTCGACCAGTTCGGCCGCAACCTCACCCAGGCGGCCCGCGAGTCCAAGCTCGACCCGGTCATCGGGCGCGAGAAGGAGATCGAGCGGGTCATGCAGGTGCTGTCCCGCCGCACCAAGAACAACCCGGTCCTCATCGGCGAGCCCGGCGTCGGCAAGACCGCCGTCGTCGAGGGCCTGGCCCAGGCCATCGTCAAGGGCGAGGTGCCCGAGACCCTCAAGGACAAGCACCTCTACACCCTGGACCTCGGCGCGCTGGTCGCCGGCTCCCGCTACCGCGGTGACTTCGAGGAGCGCCTGAAGAAGGTCCTCAAGGAGATCCGCACCCGCGGCGACATCATCCTGTTCATCGACGAGCTCCACACCCTCGTGGGTGCGGGCGCCGCCGAGGGCGCGATCGACGCCGCCAGCATCCTCAAGCCGATGCTCGCCCGCGGTGAGCTCCAGACCATCGGTGCCACCACGCTCGACGAGTACCGGAAGTACCTGGAGAAGGACGCCGCGCTGGAGCGCCGCTTCCAGCCCATCCAGGTCGCCGAGCCGTCGCTGCCGCACACGATCGAGATCCTCAAGGGTCTGCGCGACCGCTACGAGGCCCACCACCGTGTCTCCATCACGGACGAGGCCCTCGTCCAGGCCGCGACCCTGGCCGACCGCTACATCTCGGACCGCTTCCTGCCGGACAAGGCGATCGACCTGATCGACGAGGCCGGCTCCCGGATGCGCATCCGCCGGATGACCGCGCCGCCGGACCTCCGCGAGTTCGACGAGAAGATCGCCGCCGTCCGCCGGGACAAGGAGTCCGCGATCGACTCGCAGGACTTCGAGAAGGCCGCCTCCCTGCGCGACAAGGAGAAGCAGCTCCTCGCCGCGAAGACCAAGCGGGAGAAGGAGTGGAAGGCCGGCGACATGGACGTCGTCGCCGAGGTCGACGGCGAGCTGATCGCCGAGGTCCTGGCGACCGCCACCGGCATCCCGGTCTTCAAGCTGACCGAGGAGGAGTCCTCGCGCCTGCTCCGCATGGAGGACGAGCTCCACAAGCGCGTCATCGGGCAGAAGGACGCCGTCATCGGCCTCTCGCGCGCCATCCGGCGTACGCGAGCCGGTCTGAAGGACCCGAAGCGCCCCGGCGGTTCGTTCATCTTCGCCGGTCCGTCCGGTGTCGGTAAGACCGAGCTGTCCAAGGCGCTCGCCGAATTCCTCTTCGGCGACGAGGACGCGATGATCTCCCTCGACATGTCGGAGTTCAGCGAGAAGCACACCGTCTCGCGTCTGTTCGGTTCTCCGCCCGGATACGTCGGCTACGAAGAGGGCGGCCAGCTCACCGAGAAGGTGCGCCGCAAGCCGTTCTCCGTGGTCCTCTTCGACGAGGTCGAGAAGGCCCACCCCGATATCTTCAATTCCCTTCTCCAGATCCTGGAGGACGGTCGACTGACCGACTCCCAGGGCCGGGTCGTGGACTTCAAGAACACGGTCATCATCATGACGACCAACCTCGGGACCAGGGACATCTCGAAGGGCTTCAACCTCGGCTTCGCGGCCCAGGGCGACACGAAGTCCAACTACGAGCGGATGAAGGCGAAGGTCAGCGACGAGCTGAAGCAGCACTTCCGCCCGGAGTTCCTCAACCGTGTGGACGACATCATCGTCTTCCCGCAGCTGACGCAGGAGGACATCCTCCAGATCGTCGACCTCATGATCAGCCGCGTCGACGAGCGCCTGAAGGACCGGGACATGGGCATCGAGCTCTCCCAGTCCGCGAAGGAGCTCCTCGCGAAGAAGGGCTACGACCCGGTCATGGGCGCCCGGCCGCTGCGCCGGACGATCCAGCGCGAGGTCGAGGACACCCTGTCCGAGAAGATCCTCTTCGGCGAGCTGCGCCCCGGCCACATCGTGGTCGTGGACACGGAGGGCGAGGGCGAGGAGCGCAAGTTCACCTTCCGCGGCGAGGAGAAGTCGGCCCTGCCGGACGTCCCTCCGGTGGAGGCGGCGGGCGGGGCGGGCCCGAACCTGTCCAAGGACGCGTAACACCGCGCCGAGGCTGAACGGCTGAAGGGGCGGCCCCGGGACCTGAAGAGGTCCCGGGGCCGCCCCTTCGCCTTGCCGGGGCCGCCCCTCTCCTCAGGTGACGACCCGGACGGTCTGGGGGAGGTGTTCGCTGCCCGTGAGGACCAGGCCGGCGGCGTGGAGCTCGGCGAGTCGTGGGAGGGCCGCGAGGGGCGACACGTCCAGCGTCTCCGCCGGGTCGGCGTACAGGTCCAGCCTCCGCAAGCCGGGGAAGAGCCGTACGAGGCGGCGCAGCGAGGGCAGATCGGCGCTTCGCGCCTCGACGGCCAGTTCGTCGACACCGGGCAGTCGCGTGCCGTCCGGGCAGGCGGGCAGATCGGTGGCGTGGATGCCGAGCACGGGCAGGCGTGGCACCGCTGCCACTTGGTGCCAGCGCTGCTCGTTCAGCCCCGCGGCCCAGAGCACGAGCTGATCGAGGTGGGGGAACCGGCGGAGGGCCGCGAGCCCGTCCGAGGGCCAGGTCGGGAAGTACAGGTTGCGCAGCGGACCGTCGGAGGGAAGGCCGTCGAGCCGCCACTCTGCCGCGTCCCTGAGGAACAGGGTGAGGCTGTCGAGCCGGGTGAGCGGGGCGAGCGCGGTCAGGTCCGGCCGCTCGTCGTCCCGCGACAGCTCCAGCACCCGCGGATCGCAGTGCGCGAGCAGGGCGGCCACCAGGCCGTCCGACACCCTGCCGCGGATGTCCAGCCCCTCGGGAGGGACCGGGAGGCGGAGGACTTCGCGGGCCCGCTCGTCGTCGGCGACGGTGTGCAGGAGGTCCGTCGGGTCCAGCCGGGCGATGATCGCCTGTGCGTACGGCTCCGCCTCGAAGCGGATCCACCCCCACATGAGCTGGGACCGGACCGGCAGCGAGGGGTGGGAAACGAACCGGGCCAGGTAGGGGATCGCGTGATCGGTCTCGATGTGGGTGGCCGTCGTCACCACCATCTTGGCCTCCTCGTCGCTGAGCCCCTCGGGGCCGGGAAGCAGGTCGAGGACGAGCCGGCCCACCAGGGCGAGTTCCCGCGCCTCGTCCGGAGTGCGGGGTGGGATGACCTCGGCCGTGCGGGCCAGGACCTCGGCCCGTACCTCGGGGGCCACCTCGGTCGCGTGCTCCAGGGCCGACGCGGCCAGGAGCAGGACGCGCAGCTGCGCACCGCGGTCCTGCGCCGCGTCGGCGGCAGCCAGCAGCTCGCGCAGGATCTCCGCACATTCCCGGGGGCGGGCATGGCCGACCGCCATGCGGATGACGTCCTCCCACTGGTCGTCGGAGGCGTGGGCGACCAGGACCCCGATGTCCCAGCGGTCCACGAGGGCCTTGGCGGCCAGGAAGTCCTGGAAGGTGCGGTGGACGAAGTCGACGGTGTCGGCGGTGGGCTCGCGGAGGAGCCCGCTGCGGTGCAGGAGGTGGGTGAACACCTTGTCCGCGTCGTACGCCGAGGCCTCCGGGACCGCCGGCACGGCCTCCTGGACGACCGACCGGGCATGGGTACGGTCCATCTGTGTGCGGCCGTTGAGCGTGAGCCAGTACGCGAGCCGTTGGACGAGCTGGATCTGGGAGGCCTCGCCGAGCTCGATGCCGTACGGGTTGCCCATGTCCCGTTCCCGGTCGCGGCGGCTCAGCAGCATCGACAGCGCGGCCTCGTACAGCGCCTTGCGGCCGCGGGGCAGGAAGCCGCGCCGGTCGCGGTGGAGGGCGCAGATGAGGCCGCACATCAGGGGGTTGGTGGCGAGCCGGGCGACGTCCTCCGTGGTGCGCAGGGCGTCACGCAGCGGCTGCTCGTAGGGGGCGGCGTCCGGCCCGGCGGCCTGGTGCCAGCGGCGTACGAAGGTGGCCACCTCCGTACGCGTCATGGGCGAGAGGGTCAGTTCCGTGAAGCCGTCCCGGGCCAGCCAGTCGTCGCCCACGGCGGTGGGGCGTGAGGTCACGAGCCAGCGGTTGCCCTCCCCGTAGGCGGCGAGCAGGTCGCGCAGCCATGCGCGGGCCCGGCCGCGTTCTGCCTCGGGGATCTCGTCGATGCCGTCGACGAGGACCAGGCCGCGTCCGGCGGTCAGGACCCGGTCGACCCAGCCGTCGGGGGCGCTGAGGGGGCTGCCGGCGGCGGAGAGGAAGTGCTCGGCGGCCGGGAGCCGCTCGCCGTGCCGGGTGAGGGCGCGCAGGGGGAGGACGAAGGGGATGCGGCCGTAGAGGTACTCCATCCCTTCCGTGCGGCCCCGGGCCGCCGCGGAGAGGGTCAGCCACTGGACGAGGGTGGTCTTGCCGGAGCCGGCCAGGCCCCGCAGCAGGATCCGGTCGTGCCGGGCGAGGGAGAGGTCGGCGCGTACGGAGCCCCGTTGCTGGGGACCGAGGCGCCCCTCCTCGCCCGGCGTCCCGGTCACGAAGTCCGCCCCCGTCGCCTCCAGCGACAGGTACGCCATGTCCAGCGGCCACTCGTCGGGCGAGTGGTGCAGGTCGATGCCGTAGATCGTGAGGCGTCCGTGCTTGTTCGCCAGGTGGGCGAGGTAGCGGCGCTCGAACTCGGCGTCGCGGACGTCCGGGTGCGGGACGCGGGAGAGGAGCAGGTCGGTCTTGGCGTGCAGGCCGGCCTGGCCGCGGGTCTGCTCGACGAGGGTGCGGGCCACGAAGGTGGAGCGCTGGGCGAAGAACTCCAGTATGTGGCGGCAGGCGGCCTCGGTGACGGCGTCCAGGAAGACGACGGACGCGCCGGCCAGGCCGTCGGGAGCCGGGGCGGCGGCGCGCAGGCGGGCCGCCAGGGCCCGGTGGCCCAGGGCCACGGCCTGGACGTCGTCCATGTCGAGGTCGCCGAGGGCGAGGAGGGTGGCCGCGAGGGCGTCGGTGACGGCCTCGGTCTCGTCGGCGGGGAACGGCGGCTCGCCGGGGCCGTATGCGGCCCGGTCGACGAGGGTGGCGGCGAGGCGGCGGACGTCCTTTTCGGTCAGGGTGCGCTTCTCGCCGCGGAAGGAGAGGCGGCCGGAGAGCCGGACGGGCCGGGCGTCACCCGGGAGGCCGGCTCCGGGACCGTCGCTGACCAGGAGTTTCTTCAGGAGCGGGCCGATCGTGCTGCCGGCGAGCCGGGCGCCGATGAGTGCCGGATCCATAGGTGTCCCCCTGTGCTTCCCCGTGTGTCCCCAGAGCGGTCAGCGTAGTGCGGGACGTCGCTCCGGAGCGCTCGGTCGCGTGACCCAGGTCGCAATGGCGGGCGCGCCGTGGTGACAAGGCGCACAGGGGTTTCGAAGGGTACTAGGCGGAATAGTGGCGACTTTTGCTCTGGATTCGGGACATGAGGGACTAAACCGCCGGGACCTAGGTCCCGGAGGGCCCGGGGGCGGATGCGGGGCGCCCTTTCTGGGGTTCGGGGGGCTCGCGACATGCGGTTAAACAGGTCTACGCGGGTCGCTTTGTCCGATTTCGTCTGGACTCGCTGGGGCCGTCAAGAGGTGAACTTCCCCGGAGATCGCTACGACGCGATGTCGTAGATGGGGTGTTTTGGCCGGGATGGGAGTCCGGGTTACCAAGGATGAGCAAGCCCGGCGCTCACCACTTCCGCGTCGGGTCCCGTTCTGTCCGGAGGTTCTCCCCCGTATGTCGAAGCGCGTCATGAAGCCCAGCATCCGTACCACCGCCGTCGCCCTCGCCGCCGCGGGTCTGGGAGCGTCGCTGGTGGCCGGTGCCGGCTCCGCGTTCGCCGCCGAGGGCAACGCCGCCGTCGCGAACGCCCCGACCGCGATCGCCGCGTCCGCCGCCGTGGCCAAGCAGGCCAACGTCCAGGCCCAGGTCGCCGCGCAGGCCGCCGCCCAGGCCAAGGCCGCTCAGGTGAAGGCCGCCGCCGTCAAGGCGCAGACCAAGGTCGTGGCCGCCAAGAAGGCCCCGTCCTGGGTCAAGCCGGTCACCTCCTACACGCTGACCGCCAGCTTCAACCAGGGCGGCGCCATGTGGGCCCACAAGCACTCCGGTCAGGACTTCGCCGTTCCGGTCGGCACCCCGGTCAAGGCGGCCGCCTCCGGCACCGTCGTGAAGGCCGGCCCGTACGGCGGCGGTGACGGCCCCGCGTACGGCAACGCCATCGTGATCAAGCACGCCAACGGCACGTACTCGCAGTACGCCCACCTCTCGAAGATCAAGGTCGGCATCGGCCAGAAGGTCTCCGTCGGCCAGCAGATCGCCCTCTCGGGCAACACCGGCAACTCCTCCGGCCCGCACCTGCACTTCGAGATCCGCACCACCCCGAACTACGGCTCCGCCCTGAACCCGGCCGCCTTCCTGGCGTCGCACGGCGTGCGCATCTGACCCTGACGGTCTACCGGCCCTGGTGGGCCTGACCGATCAGATCGAGGGCGACCTCGAGGACGGCTTCCTGCTTCTCCTCGGGGTCGCCCTCGACGTGGTGCATGAAGAACGCGCCCGCGTGCAGCGTGAAGATCGCGCTGATGGAGCGGACCTTGTCCGTCATCGCGAAGTCCGCGTCCTGGAGCAGTCCCGTCAGCGCGATCATGCGCTTCTTGAAGGTGAGGCCGACGCTCAGCTTGCTCACCGCGGCCTGGTTCTCCTGCATGAACCGGAAGAGGGGGGACGCGGCGAGCAGCGCCTCCTGGTAGCGGCGCAGGATCTCCTGCCGGGTCTCCAGGGTGCGCGGCTGCTCGCCCGCCCACGCGATCAGCTCGTCCATGGGGCGGGTGAGGTCCTCGAAGATGCTGACGAGGATGTCTTCCTTGGTCTTGAAGTGGTAGTACAGCGCGGCTTTGGTGACGTCGAGGCGCTCCGCGATCTCCCGCAGGGAGGTCGTCTCGTACCCCTGCTCGGCGAAGAGTTCGAGGGCAACGTCCTGGATGCGCTGACGGGTGTTGCCTCGGGCCTGGGCCATGGTCGCTCGCTTCCAC
Organism: Streptomyces sp. NPDC051921; assembly: GCF_040680975.1. NCBI lineage: Bacteria > Bacillati > Actinomycetota > Actinomycetes > Kitasatosporales > Streptomycetaceae > Streptomyces > Streptomyces sp. NPDC051921. Next base: position 28,060 of record NZ_JBFAXU010000018.1, on the reverse strand, counting down.
CAAAACTTACTTGACGCCCGGCTAGTTACCGGTCTACTTTCCCCAGTGTAGTAACTAGCCGGGCGGCAAGTAAGGAAGTGGCGGGGACAGCATGGCAACGATCGAAAAAGACACCACAGCAGCAGAGGAGACGGCCGACCAGCCGCGCAGCGTCCGCGTCGTCCTCCTCGCCCTCATGATCGCGATGCTGCTCGCGATGCTGGACAACATGATCATCGGCACCGCGATGCCGACGATCGTCGGCGAGCTCGGCGGACTGGAGCACCTCTCCTGGGTCGTCACCGCCTACACCCTGGCCACCGCCGCCTCCACCCCGATCTGGGGCAAGCTCGGCGACATGTTCGGCCGGAAGAGCGTCTTCCTCACCTCGATCGTGATCTTCCTGATCGGCTCGGCGCTCAGCGGCATGGCCCAGGACATGGGCCAGCTCATCGGCTTCCGCGCCGTGCAGGGCCTGGGCGCCGGCGGTCTGATGGTCGGCGTGATGGCGATCATCGGCGACCTGATCCCGCCCCGGGACCGCGGCAAGTACCAGGGCATGATGGCCGGCATCATGGCGCTCGCCATGATCGGCGGACCGCTGGTCGGCGGCACCATCACCGACCACTGGGGCTGGCGCTGGTCCTTCTACATCAACCTGCCGCTCGGCGTCGTCGCCCTCGCGATGCTCGCCACCGTGCTGCACCTGCCGCGCAAGCAGCGCCCCGGCGGCACCCGGATCGACTTCGCCGGCGCCGCCCTCCTGACCGTCGGCATCACGGCGATCGTCCTGGTCACCACCTGGGGCGGCACCGAGTACCCCTGGGGCTCCGCCAACATCGTCGGTCTCGCGGTGGGCGGTGTCGTGGCCCTCGCGGCCTTCCTCTTCGTCGAGACCCGCGCGAGCGACCCGATCATGCCGCTGCACATCTTCCGCAGCCGCAACTTCACCCTGATGTCCGTGATCGGCTTCCTCACCGGCTTCGTGATGTTCGGCGCGGTCCTCTTCCTGCCGCTGTTCCAGCAGTCCGTGCAGGGCGCCTCCGCGACCAACTCCGGCCTGCTGCTCCTGCCGATGCTGCTGTCGATGATGGTCGTCTCGATGATCGCCGGCCGCGTCACCACCACCAGCGGCAAGTACAAGATCTTCCCGATCATCGGCGGCGCGTTCATGGTCGTCGGTCTCTACCTGCTGTCCACGATGGACACCGACACCACGCGGCTCGTCTCGGGCGTCTACATGGCGCTGCTCGGCGCCGGCATGGGCTTCCTGATGCAGATCACGATGCTCGTCGCGCAGAACAGCGTCGAGATGAAGGACATGGGTGTCGCCTCCTCGTCGACCACCCTCTTCCGGACCCTCGGCTCCTCCTTCGGCGTCGCGATCATGGGCGCTCTGTTCAACCACCAGGTCCAGAGCGAGATGGCCGCCCGCGGCGGCGGCGCCGCGACCGCCCGCTCGGCGCAGCTCGACGCCGCGAGCCTCGCCAAGCTGCCGGCCGCGCTCCGCGAGGCCTACCAGCACGCGGTCGCCGCCGGCACCCACTCCGCCTTCCTGGTCGGCTCGGCCGTCGCCGTCCTCGGCTTCGTGCTCGCCTTCTTCGTCAAGGAGGTGGCGCTGCGCGGCACCGGCCTCCCCGGGAAGGACTCCGGGGACACCGACGACAGCGACGGTGCCGTCAAGGTCGCCGAGACCGTCTGACCCCGCCCGCCACTCGGCCCCACGGCCCCGTCGTCCTGCGGACGTCGGGGCCGTTGTCAGTGGCGCGTGCGACGCTTCCGTCCGTGGAGACCAGCACCCCCGCGGGTGCGCGGCTGGCCTTGCTTCGCCGGCTGCGCCTCGCCAAGGACGCGATGGACCGCGACTGGGCCGAGCCGCTCGACCTGGACGCGGTGGCCGGCCATGCCGGCTATTCGCGGTTCCACTTCGTCCGCGCCTTCAAGGCGGCCTACGGCGAGACGCCCGGGCAGTACCTGTCGCGCCGTCGCATCGAGCGGGCCCAGGAGATGCTCCGCACCGCCGACCTGACCGTCACCGAGATATGCGCCCTGGTCGGCTTCAGCAGCCTCGGCACCTTCTCCACCCGCTTCAAGCGCCAGACCGGACTCAGCCCGAGCGAGTACCGCGCCCGGCACGTGGGCCGCGGGGCCGCGCTCATACCCGGCTGCTTCGCCCTGCTGTACGCGGGCGCCTTCCCGGGGCGGGAGCCGCGCGCTCCCGTGGAGCAGCGCAATTCCGGAGAAGCCTGACGCGGGGGCGGCCGCCTACGGTGGACGCATGATCAAGGGACTGGGCATCACCACCGTCTGGACGCTCGACCAGGAGCGCACGAGGAAGTTCTTCACCGAGAAGCTGGGCTTCGAGGTGCGCACGGACCTCGCCATGGGACCCATGCGCTGGATCACCGTCGGCGCCAAGGACCAGCCGGACGTCGAGCTGGCCCTGATGAGCCCGGACGGCCCGGCCATGGACGAGGAGTCCGCGACCGCCCTGAAGACGCTCGTCAGCAAGGGCGTCCTGGGGGCCGGGGCGTTCCGCACCGACGACTGCCGGGGTGACTACGAGACGTTCCGGGCGAGAGGGGTGGAGTTCCTCCAGGAGCCGCAGGAGCGTCCGTACGGGATCGAGGCGATCTTCCGCGACGACAACGGCAACTGGTACTCGCTGACCCAGCGCAACGAAGAACTGGACTTCTCCAAGGACTTCGGCACCCCGCCCGAGCGGTGATCGGCCCCGGCGCGGTGACAGACGCGAGCGGTGACCGGCCCCGGCGCGGTGGTCGGACCCGCGGCGCCGGTCAGTCCGCCAGGCGCAGGAGCGGGAAGCTCCCCGTGTTCGTCGGGGCGTGCTCCGGGAGCCACAGCACGGCGATGGCGCCGCCCGCGCCGTTCAGCGTGCCCTCGGGAGCCGCGTTGCGGAAGGTGAGGCGGGCGCCGAGCACCCGGGCCTGGCCGGTCGCGATGGTCAGGCCCAGACCATGGCCCTGGCCCGCGCGGTCGCTGCTGCCGGTCCGGAAGCGGCTCGGGCCCTCCTTGAGCAGCGCCTCGGGGAAGCCCGGGCCGTGGTCCCTGACCCGGACCACCCGGCCCTCGACGGTGACCTCGACGGGGCCCTTGCCGTGTTTGGCCGCGTTGGCGAGCAGGTTGCCCAGGATGCGTTCCAGGCGCCGCGGATCGGTGTTGACCCAGGACTCGTGGACGACCCGGACGACCACCTCGGGGTCGAGCACCCGGACCCGGCGCTCGACGAACTCGCCGAGCGCGACCTCCTGGAGCTCGGCCCGCTCCGAGGCGCTGTCGAGGCGGGCCACCTCCAGGACGTCCTCGACCAGGGTCCGCATGGCCTGCGCCCGGTCGCGGACGAGCTCGGTCGGGCGGCCCGGCGGCAGCAGCTCGGCCGCCGTGAGCAGCCCGGTCACCGGCGTGCGCAGCTCGTGCGCGATGTCCGCGGTGACCCGTCGCTCGGCCTCGATCCGCTCCTGCAGGGCGTCGGTGAGCCCGTCGATGGCGCGGGCCAGTTCGTCGGTCTCGTCGCGTACGACCCCGCCGACGGCGTCGCGGACCCGGACGTCGGTGTTGCCCTGGGCGACCCGCCCCGCCGCGGCGGCGGCCTTGCGGAGCCGGCGGGAGAGCTGACCGCCGATGAGGACACCGAGCGCGCAGCCGCCGAAGACCACCGACACCGAGCCGATGATCAGGGCCCGGTCGAGGTCCTTCATGATCGTGGCGCTGCGGTCGGCGAAGGGCACGTGCAGCGACAGCACGTCGCCGTTGGCGAGCGGCACGGCCGCCCACACGTCCGGCGGGCCGCTGCGGTGCTCCTGCACGTACGTGCCGCGGCGGCCGTCGCGCATCAGCTCGTCGAGCTGGGGCGGCAGCGCCGGGTCATTGACCTTGGTGCCGAAGCGAGGCTCCTTCGGCTTGGACGTCTCGTACACGCGCTGGGCGAACAGCAGCCGCCACATCTGCACGTCGCGGGCGTTGTCGAGCATGGAGACGCGGGCCGCGTTGTGGACGACGAGGCTGAGCGTGACCGCGATGAGCGCGCCGACCGCCGCGATGGCGACGGCGATCTTCCAGCGGACCCCCGTACGGAGGGCGAGGCCCTTCATCCCTTGAGCTTGTAGCCGAAGCCGCGGACCGTCTCGATCCGGTCCTGACCGATCTTGGTGCGCAGCCGCTGCACATGGACGTCCACGACCCGGGTGTCGCCGCCCCAGCCGTAGTCCCAGACCCGCTCCAGGAGCTTGTCCCGGGACAGCACCGTGCCCGGCGCCGACGAGAACTCCAGCAGCAGGCGCATCTCCGTCGGGGTGAGGGCGACCGGCGCCCCGCCCCTGAGGACCTCCATGCCCTCGGTGTCGACCTCCAGCTCGCCGAAGACCAGCACCCCGCCGGCCGCCTCGTCCTCGTCCCCGTCACCGGCGCCGCGGTCCCCCGCGTGGTTGAAGCGGCGCAGCACGGCGCGGATCCGGGCCATGAGCACCGAGCCGTCGAAGGGCTTGGTCACGTAGTCGTCGGCCCCGGCCTCCAGGCCGAGGACGACGTCGATGGAGTCGGCCCGTGCCGACAGCATGATCACCGGCACGGTCGACTCGTCGCGGATGCGCCGGCACAGGCTGACGCCGTCCATGCCGGGCAGCATGACATCGAGGAGCGCGATGTCGGGCCGGTTCGCCCGGAAGGCCTCCAGTCCGGACAGTCCGTCGGGCATGGCGGTCACCGTGAAGCCGTCCCGCTCCAGGGCGAGCTGGGTGGCCTCACGGATGACGTCGTCGTCCTCGACGAACAGGACATGGGTCTCGGCCATGGTGCGTGCGCCTTCCGGGTACTTCGGGTCGGGGGTCAGTTCGCGGGTGGCTCGCTCGGCGCGGGCACGGCACCGTCGATGCCGCCGTCGCCCACCGCCTTGCTGAAGTCGTTGTGCACCCAGTCGTGCTGGGTGAACTTGTTCCCCGTCCAGCGGTAGGTGATCACGTCCTCGCCCGAGGGGTACGCGACCGGGTCGCCCTTCGCGTACACCTGTTTGGTGACGATCAGGTCCCCCCGGTCGATCGTCGCGTACACCGCCGCGTCCTCGGCCGTGAAGACGTTCGTGTACTTGTCGTTCTCCTCGCGGAACACGTACGTGCCGATGCCGACCGAGTCCCCGCAGGTCATCAGGTTGACCACGACGTCCGGCGCGCTGGAGTTGGTGAGGTTCCCGTACGAGGTGTCCACCGGGTAGACGTCCGCGGCGCACGGCTTCAGATCGGCCTTGACCCGCTCGCCGATCTTCGGATCGCCCTTGAGCAGCGCGATCGGGTCCACCTTCTCGAAGGCCAGCTCGCCGTCCTTGGCGAGCGACGCCGACGGGGTGGGGGTGACCGGCGCCGTGGACGCGGCCTCGTCCGAGCGGGCCGCGCCCTCGTCGCGCGAGCCGGTGCCGCCGGTCGAGCAGCCGGCCACGAGCACGCCGACGGCGGCGAGCCCGGCCACCGCCGCGACGCCCGCCGCCCGTTCTCTGGCACCCCAAGCCGGTCTTAGGCCGCGCACCGCTCCTGCTTCCGCTCGTCGCCTCGTACGGTCGTCCGCTCCAGGACACCCGCGTCCAGAGCCCGGGTGTCGCCCTCGGCGGCCCGGCTCTCCAGTTCCTGGCGCAGTCGGGCCAGGGCGCGGTGGAGCGTGCTCTTCACCGTACCGGTCGACATGCCGAGCGCGGCCGCGGTCTCCTCGGTGCTCATCTGCTCCCAGTGCCGCAGGACGACGACGCTGCGCTGCTTGGGCGCGAGCACCTTCAGGATGTCCATGAGCAGGGCGCGGTCGGCGTGCTGCTCGGTGGCGTCCTCGACGCGCGCGTCGGGCAGCTGCTCGGTGGGCACCTCTTCGAGCTTGCGGGCCCGCCACCACTCCGTCCGGGTGTTGATCATGACTCGGCGGAGGTAGGCGTCGGCCAGCGACTTGTCGGCGATGCCGTCCCAGCGCCCGTACGTGCGGACCAGCGCGGTCTGCAGCAGGTCCTGGGCGTCCACCGGGTCGGGCACCAGACGGCGGGCGCTGCGCAGCAGCGCGTCCTGCCGCGTGCGTACGTACTCCTCGAAATCGAGCACCTCGCCGTGCGCCATCCCGAACCGCCTCCGAACCCCGTGACCTGCCCTGTTTGCTTGACGTCGACGACGCTACGGAGCAGTTGTCACGGGGTTGTGCGGGGCAGCCCTCGGCGGGCGCACGGCTACCCATCGGTTGTGTAACAGCGGATCCACAGGTTCCGGATCCTTCGGATCGAAGGCGGGACGGGCTCAGGCCAGTGGAAGGCGGTAACGACCGCCGTCCAGGGGCTCGACCAGGCCGTCGGCGACCAGGCCGTCCAGGGCGCGGGCGCGCTGCACCGGCTCGTCCCAGACCGCGTCCAGGTCCGCCTGCTCCACCGGGTCCACGGCCTCCCGCAGCACGGCGAGCAGCTTGCCCCGCACCTGCCGGTCCGTGCCCGCGTACGTCTGGCCGCGGCGCGGCGGCCCGTCGTGGGCCGGCTTCCCGGCCAGACGCCACACGCACCGGTCCGCCAGCGGGCAGCGCGCGCAGTCCTCGTTCCTCGCCGTGCACACCAGCGCGCCCAGCTCCATGGAGGCCGCCGCCCAGCGGGCCGCCGTCGCCTCCTCCTCGGGCAGCAGCGCCCGGGCCAGCCGGCGTTCGGCGGCGGTCGTGGCGTTCGGCGGGTACTGCACACCGGTCGCCGCCCGGGCGAAGACCCGGCGCACGTTCGTGTCGAGGACCGCGTGCCGCTGCCCGTAGGCGAACGAGGCCACGGCGGCCGCCGTGTACTCCCCGATCCCCGGCAGCGCGAGCAGCTGCCCGTGATCGCTCGGCACGTCACCGCCGTGCCGCTCCGTTATGGCCACGGCCGCCGCGTGCAGCCGCAGCGCCCGGCGGGGATAGCCGAGCCGGCCCCAGGCGCGGACGGCCTCGCCGGGCGCCTCGCCGGCCAGGTCGGCGGGGCGCGGCCAGCGCGCCAGCCACTGCTCGTAGACCGGCAGCACGCGCACGACCGGGGTCTGCTGGAGCATGAACTCGCTGACCATCACGCCCCACGCCCCGGCCTCGGGGCGGCGCCACGGCAGATCGCGGGCGTGCCGGTCGAACCAGGCGAGGACGGGCCCGTGCAGTTCGGCGGGGGCCACGGGGACGGCGGCGGCGGTCTCGGGGGAACCGGCGGATGCAGAGGATGGGGTAGTCATGGCACCTCCGATCCTGGCACGTTCCCCGGACGATCAGTACGCGCCGTGGCGCACGCCCTCGGGGCGCGCGGAGGCGTGCGCAGGGAGCCCACGCCCCACGCACCACACCACCGCCCCGCTGCGGCTCGATCGCGCCGTGTCCACGAGCGCGCGGACGGGGCGCTTCGCCGCCTTGACGACCACGAAGGCCACCGCGCCGCCGACCAGCAGGCCGACGGTCACGTCGTGTGGGTAGTGGACGCCGACGAAGACCCGGGAGAAGGCCATCAGCAGGGCCATGGGAGCGGTCAGCCAGACGATCCCGCGCCACGACAGGGCCAGCGCCACGGCCGCCGCACCCGCGATGGCCGAGTGGTTGCTGGGGAAGGACCAGTCGCCGTGCGGCGGGCACGCGACGAGGGAGACGGGCGCCCCGGCCACCGCCCGGCACGGACGTTCCTCGTCGACCAGGGACTTCAGGCTCTCGCTCACCACGTAGCCGAAGGCCGTCGCGAGCGGGGCGAGCAGGGCGAGCGCCATCGCGTCCGACGCACCGCGGCGGGTCCGCCACCAGCCGGCCACGAACAGCACCGCGAAGAGCAGCAGCCCGAGTTCGGTCCACACCTCCGCGAGCTTCTGGAACCAGTGCGGGGTGGAGTGGGCGAACGTCGTGATGTCGAGGTACAGGCCGTCGGAGAGATGGGGGAGGTTGTCCATGGTCAACGACGTTAACCGGCGCCGGGAGCCGTCCGCCCGGACCGAAGGACGACAGCGGTCCCCGACGAAAGTAGGGGGTGCGGCGGAGGATCCCGGTCCCCGCGGATGTGATCATCGGCAAAACTTGGTGCCTGGGGCGGCATGTGGGGCGGGAGTTGGCCGCGTTCTCTCGTAAGGTTCGTGGCGTGGGATCTCTGCGCAATCCGGTCGGGCCGCTTCCCTCCTCCATCTACTGGCGTCGGAGGGCGGTCGCGCTGTGCCTGATCGGCGTGCTCGCGCTGCTCGCCGTGTGGGCCGTCACCTCCGGAGGTGACGGCGGGGGCAAGAAGCCGAACGACGCCGCCAACGGCTCTTCCCCCGCACCCTCGATCACGCCCGGCCCCTCCGGCACCGGCCCGGCGATCAGCCAACAGCCCGGCGGACGCGATGAGTCGGGCGCCGGTGGCGACACCGAGGGCGGCGACAGCGCGGGTGCCGGCGACGGCGGCACGGACGCCGGTGCCACCGCCGGGGCCTCCGGCGGTGGCAAGAACGGCGACACGGACGGCGCGGGCGGCGACGGCGGCGCGGGCACCGGAGCGGCACAGCAGGTTCCGGCCAATTCTCCGCTGCCGAACTGCGCTCCCGGAACGCTGCAGTTGACCTTCCGCAGCAGCAAGGTCGCCTACGAGCCGGGCGAGAAGCCCCACTTCCAACTGGTCGTGAAGAATGCCTCGGCCGCCGACTGCAAGGCCGATCTCGGGCCGAAGAGCGCGGTGTTGACGGTCCGGGACACCAAGGGCGTGCTGTGGTCCTCGAAGGACTGCCCGCGGGTGGCGGCCCCGCTGTTCCTGAAGGTGCCGGCCGGCGCGACGATCACGCACACCGTGGAGTGGGACCGCCGGCGCAGCGTCGCCCAGTGCGCGACCGCCCCGGCGGGTGAGGTCGGCCCCGGCAACTACCTGGTGGAGGCGGCGGTGCCGGGCCTGACGGTGTCGCCCGTGGCGTTCCGTCTGGACAAGGACTGACGCCGGGCCGACAACAAGGCTCGAGGACGAGGGCCTAAGGCCGTGCCGACGGCCGACCCGAGGGCGCAGACGCCGGGAGAACGGAGCGAGGCCCCGGGATTCCTCCCGGGGCCTCGCCGTCTGCCGTCGTGGCCGGTGGCCCGGTGGCGCGTGGGGCGTCGAGCCTCAGACGTACCGCTCCAGGATCGAGGACTCCGCGAGCCGCGACAGGCCCTCGCGGACGCTGCGCGCCCGGGCCTCGCCGACGCCGTCCACGGTCTGCAGGTCGTCCACGCTCGCCGCGAGCAGCTTCTGCAACCCGCCGAAGTGCTCCACGAGCCGCTCGATGATCGCGCCCGGCAGGCGCGGCACCTTGGCGAGCAGCCGGTAACCGCGCGGGGAGACCGCGGAGTCGAGGGTCTCGGGGGAGCCGCTGTAGCCGAGGGCCCGCGCCACTATCGGCAGTTCGAGCAGCTCGGCGTGGGTCAGCGCGTCCAGCTCGGTCAGCGCCTCGGCGACCGTACGGGAGCGCTTGGCGGTCGGCTCGGGCACGTAGTCGCGGATGACCAGCTCGCGCTCCGGCTCCACGCCCGCGATCAACTCGTCGAGCTGGAGCGAGAGCAGTCGGCCGTCGGTGCCGAGCTCGACCACGTACTCCGCGATCTCGGTGGCGATCCGGCGCACCATCTCCAGGCGCTGGGCGACGGCGGTGACGTCCCGGACGGTCACCAGGTCCTCGATCTCCAGGGCGGAGAGCGTGCCGGCCACCTCGTCCAGCCGGAGCTTGTACCGCTCCAGGGTCGCCAGGGCCTGGTTGGCGCGGGACAGGATCGCCCCCGACTCCTCCAGGACCCGGCGCTCGCCGTTGACGTACAGGGCGATCAGGCGCATCGACTGCGAGACCGACACGACCGGGAAGCCGCACTGCTTGGAGACCCGGTCAGCCGTACGGTGCCGGGTGCCGGTCTCCTCGGTCGGGATGGACGCGTCCGGGACCAGCTGCACGCCGGCCCGCAGGATCTTGCTGATGTCCTTGTCGAGGACGATCGCCCCGTCGAGCTTGCAGAGCTCGCGCAGCCGGGTCGCGGTGAACTCGACGTCGATGACGAAACCGCCGGTGCACATCGCCTCGACCGACTTGTCCATGCCGAGGACGATCAGGCCGCCCGTGTTGCCGCGGAGGATGCGTTCGAGCCCGTCGCGGAGGGCGGTGCCGGGGGCGACGGCGCTGAGCGACGCACGCATCAGTGCCTCGTTGTCCTTGGCTGCCACTGCACTCCTCCGGCTCGTACGGATGGGCGAGACCAGGGCAAAGTCTAGCGACACCGCCTCGCGGCCCTCCGCCGCGCGCCGGGATCCCGCCCGCCGACCGGGCGGGCCGCGCCCCTCCCGCTGCCCGTACCCCTATCCCTCCGCCTCCTGCGGCGCACGTGTCCGGCGGCTGCGCGGCAGCACCCGCAGGGCGTCTCCCATGTCGGCCACCTCGGTGACCTTCATGCCGGGCGGGACCTTGCCGGGATCGCCCGGGACCAGCGCGTGCGTGAAGCCGAGCCGGTGCGCCTCGGCGAGCCGGCGCTGGACGCCCGTCACCCGGCGGACCTCGCCCGCGAGGCCGACCTCGCCGATCGCGACCAGGTTCTTCGGCAGCGGCGTGTCGCTGGCGGCGGAGGCGAGGGCGAGTGCGATGGCCAGGTCGGCGGCGGGCTCGGACAGCTTCACACCGCCGACCGTCGCGCTGTAGATGTCCCGCTTGCCGAGCGCGCTGATGCGGCCGCGCTGCTCCAGGACGGCCAGCATCATCGACACCCGGGAGGTCTCCAACCCGGAGGTGGTGCGGCGCGGCGAGGGGATCTGCGAGTCCACCGTCAGCGCCTGCACCTCGGCCACCAGCGGCCGGCGGCCCTCCAGGGTGACCGTCAGGCAGGTACCGGGCACGGCCACGTCGCGACGGGTCAGGAACAGGCCCGAGGGGTCGGCGAGCCCGGTGATGCCCTCGTCGTGCAGCTCGAAGCAGCCGACCTCGTCGGTCGCCCCGTACCTGTTCTTCACGCCGCGGACCAGGCGGAGCCGGGCGTGCCGGTCGCCCTCGAAGTGCAGCACCACGTCGACCAGGTGCTCGAGGAGCCGGGGGCCGGCGATGGCGCCGTCCTTGGTGACGTGGCCGACGAGCAGGGTGGACATGCCCCGCTCCTTGGAGGCCCGGATCAGCGCGCCGGCGACCTCGCGGACCTGCGCCATGCCGCCGGGGGCGCCGTCGATCTCGGGCGAGGCGACCGTCTGCACCGAGTCGAGGATCAGCAGCGAGGGCTTGACGTCGTCCAGATGCGCGAGCACCGCGGACAGGTCGGTCTCGGCCGCCAGGTAGAGGTGGTCGCTGAGCGCCTTGATCCGGTCGGCGCGCAGCCGGACCTGGCTCGCCGACTCCTCGCCCGTCACGTACAGCGTGCGGTGCGCGTCGCTGGCCGCCTTGGCCGCCACGTCGAGCAGCAGCGTGGACTTGCCGACGCCCGGCTCGCCCGCGATGAGCACGACCGCGCCCGGCACCAGTCCGCCGCCGAGCACCCGGTCGAGCTCGTCGACGCCGGTGCTGCGGGCGGTCGCCTGCCGCCCGTCGACCTGTCCGATCGGCAGCGCGGCGCTGGAGACCCGCCCGGCGGCGGTGGTCCGCACGGCGGGCGCGCCGTACTCCTCGACCGTCCCCCAGGCCTGGCACTCCGGGCAACGTCCGAGCCACTTGGCGGTCTGCCAGCCGCACTCGGTGCAGCGGTAGGACGGCCGGTCCTTGGCGGTTTTGGTACGAGCAGCCATGAGCGACACCGTAGCCCCCGCCACTGACAGGACGGTCCCGGCGACGGCGGAACGGTGCGGGAAAGACGCAGAACCGACGGAGAAAGGACGGAGAACCGGACGGAGGACTGGGTTCCTGTCCCCCTTCGTGTGGCGCCTTCACCCGTACGGATTAAAAGTGTGCAAGCGGTACGAAGACCCCCCGTCCGCCCGCCTACGGTCGCCCAGTGACGAGCAGCAGGCTGGAACAACCGACCCGAAGCACCGGAGGCCCCCGCACCCTCGGCCAGCGGCCCCCCGCCCGGTACGAGGAGTACCTGGACGGCCTCTTCACGTACTGCCTCTCGGTGCTGTGCGACCACGACACGGCCACCGCCGTCCTCGGCGACGTCCTCGCCGTCGCCGAGCGTCACCACGGACGCTGCCCCGCCGACGAGTCCGGGCGCCGGGCCTGGCTCTACGCCCTGGCCCGCTGGGCCTGTCTGCGCAGCCTCGGCGAGCAGCGCCGCAAGCGGCAGGGCGCCCACACCGGCCGCCCCCCGGTCGCCGAGCCCGCGCCGCCCCGCGTCGCGCCGGAGGTCGCCGAGCGCCGCCGCGGCGAACTCGCCGCGCTCGCCTGGCCCGAGGCCGCCGGCACCACGCCCGAGCAGCGCGAGGCCCTGGAGCTCGCCGTGCGGCACGGCCTCGGCCCCCGCGAGGTCGCCGCGGTGCTGTCCCTCGACCCGCTGGCCGCCCGCGAGTTGCTCTCCTCCGCGGGCTGCGAGGTCGAACGCACCCGGGCCGCCCTCGCCGTCGTCGAGACCGGTGACTGCCCCACCGTCGCCCGGCTCACCGGCGACCACCAGGTGCTGCTCTCCGCCGCGCTGCGCGCCGAGCTCGTCCGGCACGTCGACGACTGCCCGCGCTGCCGTCGCACCGCCGAACGGGCCGGTGCCGGCGGCCCCTGGCCGGGCGCCGCCGCCACGCCCGCCGGGCGGCTCCCGATCGTCGAGGCGCCGCGGGCCGCCGCCTACGTGGCGATGCTGCACGTCCCGCGCGCCCGGGCGGGCGCTCCCCGCTTCGGACCGACCGGCTTCCCGATGGACCCCAAGGACCACGCGGCGCGCCGCGACCGGATGCGGGCCCGCGCCGTGACCACCACCGTGGTCGCGGCGGTCGTCGCCGCCCCGGTCCTCGCGTTGTGGGCCTCGTACCGCGGCGCGCCGGCCGAGGGGGAGGGCCAGGACGGGGCCAGGATCAGCGCGCGCGAGGCGGACGAGCCGGAAGGCTCGCGCGGCGGCACCGACGGGCGCCCGGGCGGGCGCTACGAGAACTACGAGAACACCGGCAACGCCCGCACCACCCCCGACCCCCGGTTCACCCGCGGCAGTCGCTCCCCTGACGTGTCCGTCGAGGTCATCAGCCCCGGCGCGCCCGCCGGCCCGGGCGTCCCGGGCAGGCCCGGCCCCGCCCGGATCACCGTCGACGCACGCGGCAGCGGCGCGACGACCCTGCTCACGCTCACCAACGGGGGCGGCGCGCCCGCCGCCTGGGCGCTCTGGTCCGACGCGCCCTGGCTGTACGTGAGCCAGGCCTCCGGCACCCTGCGTCCCGGCGAGTCGGTCACCGTCCGGATCTTCGTCGACCGCTCCCGCGAGCCGGCCGGTGCCTGGAGCGCCCGGATCGGCGTCCGTCCCTCGGGCGCAGTGGTGCGGATCGACGGGTACGGGGCGACGCCGCCGCCCACGACGGAGCCGACCACGCCGCCGGCCACCCAGGAGCCGACGACCCCGCCGCCGACCAGCGAGCCGCCGACCACCCCGCCGTCGACGACCGAGCCCACGACCCAGCCCCCGACGACGGAGCCGACCACCGATCCGACGACACCGGCGCCCACGGACCCGGCGACGGACTCCCCGAGCACGGACCCCGCGCCGTCCGCCCCCTGAATCCTGATCCGCCGGACGGGCCCCGAGCCCTACGGGGCCGGGTCGGCCGGGTGCGGGGCGACCAGCGGCAGCTGCGAGGCGAGCCGCGCCTCGCACAGCCCGACCAGCACGTCGTACGCCGCCTGGCCCATCATCTCGACGAGCTCGGGCCGGTAGGAGACGTACACCGGCTCCTTGCCGACGTGCGCCGAGCTCGCGGTCGTGCAGTACCAGTGCAGGTCGTGGCCGCCGGGGCCCCAGCCGCGCCGGTCGTACTCGCCGATCGACACCTGGAGCACCCGGGAGTCGTCGGGCCGGTCGATCCAGTCGTAGGTCCGCCGCACCGGCAGCTGCCAGCACACGTCCGGCTTGGTCTCCAGCGGCTCCCGGCCCTCCTGCACGGCCAGGATGTGCAGCGAGCAGCCCGCGCCGCCCGCGAAGCCGGGGCGGTTCTGGAAGATGCAGGAGCCCTGCCAGCGGCGGGTCTGCCGGTCGCCGTCCTCGTCGACCTGCACCCAGCCCGAATCCGTGCCGACGCCGTGGAACTGCCACAGCTCCGGCGTGAGCCGGGCGACGTGCTCGGCGACCCGCTTCTCGTCGTCCTCGTCGGAGAAGTGCGCGCCGAGCGTGCAGCAGCCGTCGTCGGCCCGCCCCTCCTGGATCCCCTGGCAGCCGTTGCCGAAGATGCAGGTCCAGCGGGAGGTGAGCCAGGTCAGGTCGCAGCGGTAGACCTGCTCCTCGTCCTCCGGGTCGGCGAACTCCACCCAGGCACGCGGGAAGTCCAGGCCCTTCTCGTCGGGCTCCTCGCCCTTGGCCCGCTTCTTCCCGACCTTCACGGCCTTGGCCGCGTGCGCGGCCCTCGCGGTCTTCGCCGCGCTCTCGTCGGCACCGGCTTTGCCCGGCTTCGCCTTTTTCGTCTTTGGCACAAGTCCAAGCGTATGCGGGCGCGCGCAGTAGCGTTCCGTCCATGAGACTCGGAGTCCTCGACGTCGGTTCGAACACAGTGCACCTGCTGGTGGTGGACGCGCACCCCGGCGCCCGTCCGCTGCCCGCCCACTCCCACAAGGCGGAGCTGCGCCTCGCCGAGCTCCTCGACGAGCGCGGGGCCATCGCCGACGCCGGGGTCGAGCGGCTCGTCGCCACGGTCCGCGACGCCCTCACGGCCGCCGAGGACAAGGGCTGCGAGGAGGTGCTGCCGTTCGCGACCTCGGCGGTGCGCGAGGCGAGCAACGCCGACGACGTCCTCGCCCGCGTCTACGAGGAGACCGGGATCGCGCTCCAGGTCCTCAGCGGCGAGGAGGAGGCCCGGCTCACCTTCCTGGCCGCCCGGCGCTGGTTCGGCTGGTCCGCGGGCAAGCTCTTCCTCCTGGACATCGGCGGCGGCTCGCTGGAGGTCGCCTTCGGCATCGACGAGGAGCCCGACACGGCCGTCTCCCTGCCGCTCGGCGCGGGACGCCTCACCTCGGGCTGGCTGCCGGGGGACCCGGCGGACCCGGACGACGTGAAGACGCTGCGCCGCCACGTCCGGGCGCAGATCGCCCGGACGGTCGGCGAGTTCAGCCGCTTCGGCCGCCCCGACCACGTCGTGGCCACCTCGAAGACCTTCAAGCAGCTGGCGCGCATCGCCGGAGCCCCCGGCTCGGGCTTCGGCCTTTACGTCCAGCGCAACCTCAGCCGCAAGTCCCTGGAGGAGTGGCTGCCGCGGCTCGCCGCCATGACCGTCGCCGAGCGCTCCGCGCTCCCCGGCGTCTCCGAGGGCCGGGCCGGCCAGCTCCTGGCGGGCGCGCTGGTCGCCGAGGGCGCCATGGACCTGTTCGGCGTCGAAGAGCTGGAGATCTGCCCGTGGGCGCTGCGGGAGGGCGTGATCCTGCGCCGCCTGGACCACCTGCCGTAGCCCGCCGCCCGGGCCACCTGCCGTGGCCCGCCGGGCGCCGGGCCCCGTCCGGCGCTTCGGGGGCGGACGGGCCGGGCCGTCCACGGCGGCGCCGGGTGGTCGGGTGACCGGAACCACGCCCCGGTCGTCCGGCCCGCCCCGTACGCTGTCTCCGTGGCAGAACCAGCGGTGCGCATCCCGGATGCGAAGGTCGCGCTGTCGACGGCCTCGGTGTATCCGGAGTCGACGGCGACGGCCTTCGAGGTCGCCGCGCGCCTCGGTTACGACGGCGTCGAGGTCATGGTGTGGACCGATCCGGTCAGCCAGGACATCGAGGCCCTGCGCCGCCTTTCGGACTATTACCAGGTCCCGATCCTCGCCGTGCACGCCCCCTGTCTCCTGATCACCCAGCGCGTCTGGTCCACCGACCCGTGGGTCAAGCTCCAGCGTGCCCGGGCGGCGGCCGAGAAGCTGGGCGCCTCGACGGTCGTCGTGCACCCGCCGTTCCGCTGGCAGCGCCAGTACGCGCGGGACTTCGTGTCCGGCATCTGGCGGATGGCCGACGAGACGGACGTCCGGTTCGCGGTGGAGAACATGTACCCGTGGCGGTACAAGGAACGCGAGATGCTCGCGTACGCCCCCGAGTGGGACGTCACCAAGGACGACTACCGGCACTTCACCGTCGACCTGTCGCACACCGCGACCGCCCGCACCGACACCCTGGCCATGGTCGACCGCATGGGCGACCGCCTCGGCCACGTCCACCTCGCCGACGGGCGCGGCTCCGCCAAGGACGAGCACCTGGTGCCGGGCCGCGGCACCCAGCCGTGCGCCGAGCTCCTGGAGCGGCTGGCCCGCAGCGGTTACGACGGGCACGTCGTCATCGAGGTCAACACCCGCCGGGCCATGTCCTCCGCCGAACGCGAGGCCGATCTCGCCGAGGCCCTCGCCTTCACCCGGCTCCACCTGGCCGCCGCCCCGGGCGCCCCCGCGGTGTCGCCCCGGGTGCCCGGCGCATGACGGACGCGTCCCCCCGGCGGCGCGGCCGCCCCTCCCGTACCGCCGCGGAGGAGAGCGGACCCGGCGCGCGCGAGCGGATCCTGGAGGCGGCGCGGGCGCAGTTCGCCGAGCGCGGCTACGACAAGACCTCGGTGCGCGGCATCGCGAAGGCCGCCGGGGTCGACCCGGCGCTCGTGCACCATTACTTCGGCACGAAGGACGAGGTGTTCGCGGCGGCGATCGAGGTGTCCTTCGAGCCGGCGACCGTCGTTCCGGCCATCGTCGGCGGTCCGCGCGAGGCGATCGGCGAGCGCCTCGCCCGCTTCTTCATCTCGGTCTGGGAGAACCCGGCGACCCGCGCCCCGCTGCTCGCGATCATCCGCTCGGCGCTGACGCACGAGGCGGCGGCGAAGGTGCTGCGCGGTTTCGTCCTGCGCCGCCTCCTGGAGCGGATCGCCGCCGAGCTCGACGTACCGGAGCCGAAGTTCCGCGCCGAGCTGGCCGCCTCGCACATGATCGGGATCGCGATCCTGCGGTACGTGATCCAGGTCGAGCCGCTGGCCTCGGTGGACCCGGAGGAGATCGTGGCCCAGGTGTCGCCGACCCTCCAGCGCTACCTGACCGAACGCTGAACCGCCGGCTGACCGAACACTGAACACCTGTCCCGCATCGCGGACAGCATGTCCAGATCTTGGAGTCGAAGCGTACGCTCGACTTCAGACACACCCATCACTGAGGAGCGAGCGACGATGCCCGAGCTGAGGTCCCGCACTGTCACCCACGGCCGCAACATGGCGGGCGCCCGCGCCCTTATGCGCGCCTCCGGTGTACCGGGCGCGGACATCGGACGGAAGCCGATCATCGCCGTGGCCAACTCCTTCACGGAGTTCGTCCCCGGCCACACCCACCTGCAGCCGGTGGGCAGGATCGTCTCCGAGGCCATCACGGCCGCCGGCGGCATCGCCCGCGAGTTCAACACGATCGCCGTCGACGACGGCATCGCCATGGGCCACGGCGGCATGCTCTACAGCCTGCCCTCGCGCGACCTGATCGCCGACAGCGTGGAGTACATGGTCGAGGCGCACTGCGCCGACGCCCTGATCTGCATCTCCAACTGCGACAAGATCACCCCGGGCATGCTGATGGCGGCCCTGCGCCTCAACATCCCCGCGGTCTTCGTCTCCGGCGGCCCCATGGAGTCCGGCCGCGCGACGCTCGTCGACGGCACCGTCCGCACCCTCGACCTGGTCGACGCGATCTCCGAGGCCGTCAACGACAAGGTCTCCGACGAGGACATCCTCCGCATCGAGGAGAACGCCTGTCCGACCTGCGGGTCCTGTTCCGGCATGTTCACCGCCAACTCGATGAACTGCCTGACCGAGGCCATCGGCCTCTCCCTGCCCGGCAACGGCACCGTCCTCGCCACCCACACCGCCCGGCGCGCCCTGTACGAGAGCGCCGCCCGCACGGTCGTCGACCTCACGCGCCGCTACTACGACGAGGACGACGCCTCCGTCCTGCCGCGGAACATCGCCACCCGCGCGGCCTTCGAGAACGCCATGGCCCTCGACATCGCCATGGGCGGCTCCACCAACACGATCCTGCACCTGCTCGCCGCCGCGCAGGAGGCCGAGCTCGACTACGGCCTGACCGACATGGACGCCATCTCGCGCCGCGTCCCCTGCCTGGCCAAGGTCGCCCCGAACGTCGCCCCGCGCGGCACGTACTACATGGAGGACGTGCACCGGGCCGGCGGCATCCCCGCCATCCTCGGCGAGCTGCACCGCGCGGGCCTGCTCAACGAGGACGTCCACGCCGTCCACAGCCCCTCCCTCGCCGACTGGATGAAGAACTGGGACGTGCGCGGCGGCTCCCCCTCCGAGGAGGCCGTCGAGCTGTGGCACGCGGCCCCGGGCTGCGTCCGCTCCGCCGAGGCCTTCTCCCAGTCCGAGCGCTGGGACACCCTCGACACGGACGCCGAGGGCGGCTGCATCCGCGACGGCGCCCACGCGTACTCCAAGGACGGGGGCCTCGCCGTGCTCCGCGGCAACCTCGCGGTCGACGGCTGCGTGGTGAAGACCGCCGGCGTCGACGAGTCGATCTGGACCTTCGAGGGCCCGGCGGTCGTCTGCGAGTCGCAGGAGGAGGCCGTCGAGAAGATCCTCAACAAGCAGGTCAAAGACGGCGACGTGGTCGTCATCCGCTACGAGGGCCCCAAGGGCGGCCCCGGCATGCAGGAGATGCTCTACCCGACCTCGTTCCTCAAGGGGCGCGGCCTGGGCAAGACCTGCGCCCTGGTCACCGACGGGCGCTTCTCCGGCGGCACCTCGGGCCTGTCCATCGGCCACGCCTCCCCGGAGGCCGCGTCGGGCGGCACCATCGCCCTCGTCGAGGACGGCGACCGCATCCGCATCGACATCCCGACCCGGGCGATCGAGCTCCTGGTCGACGACGCCACCCTGGCCGCCCGCCGCGAGGCGATGAACGGCGTCTACGCCCCCACGAACCGCGAGCGCAAGGTCTCGGCGGCGCTGCGCGCCTACGCGGCGATGGCGACGAGCGCGGACAAGGGCGCGGTGCGCGACGTGTCGAAGCTCGGCTGACACCCGCCGCATGGTGGGCGGCGGCCCCGCCGCCCACACACGGGGCTCACCAGCTGCCCGGGTCCCGCCCGTCCACCGCGAAGACCGAGCCGTCCGGGGCCGTCCCGTACACCCGGTTCCCGGCCGCCACGGGCGCGGGCACGGTGGGGATGTAGCTCAGGCGGCCGTCGCCCAGCCGCGGCCGGGTCTGGCCGGCGAGGACGCCGCGTGCCGTGTCCACGGCGAGCAGCCGGCCGTCGGAGGCGGAGACGTACAGCCGGTCGCCGTCCGCGGGGGTGGGTGCGGAGACGTTGCCGCTGCCGGTCTCCAGCGTCCACAGGACCCGCCGTTCGTCGAGCTCGACGGCGGTCAGCTGCCCGAGCCCGCTCAGCAGGTACGCGGCCGAGCCGCGCACGGTGACCTGCGCGTCGGCCACGCGGTACGGCAGGGGAACGCGTCGCGTCTCGCCCCGCTCGGGGTCGTAGGTGACCAGGGCCTCGGTCGCCGTGGCGCGGTAGACGTCGGTCAGGACCAGCGCACCGCCCTCGGCGTACCCGACCGGGGTGAGGTCGCCCGTGAGGCGGTGCGACCAGACGACCTCCCCGGTGGCCGGCCGGACCGCGCTGACCAGGGTGTGCGCGGCGTCGGCCGCCGGCTCGAAGACGGTGAGCAGGCCGGTCGCGGGGTCGTACGGACCGAGCTGAGGGACGTCGTGACCGCGCAGGGCGTGCCGCCACACCTGCGCGCCGGTGCGGGTGTCGACGGCGCGCAGCTGCCGTGTGTTGCCGCAGAGGACCACGACGGGACCGGCCGGCCGCACGGACTCGGGGACGGACGGGTGGGTGCGCCAGGCGGGCTTGCCATCCACGGCGGCGTGGCCGCGCAGGCCGCCCATGGTGTCGACGGCGACCGTGCCGCCGGACAGCAGCGCGGGGGCGTGCGGCTTGCTGGGGGCGGAGGCCTCGGCAGGCTGCGACCAGAGGATCCGGCCGGTCGCGGGGTCGAGCCGGGCGACGCCGACGCCGGGGCCCGAGCAGTAGAGGGCGCCCTCGGCGAGCGCGCAGGCGGGCGCGGCGGGCTCGCCGCCCTTCGCGAGCAGGGTCTGCCAGCCGGTGAAGGACTTGGCGGCCTGCGCCGGGTGCGCCGGGGCGTCCGGCGCCTTCCCGTCCCGGGCCCCGAGCAGGGCGACGGTGCCGCCCGCCGCCAGGGCGAGCAGGACACCGAGGGCGATCGGCAGCCGGCGGCCCCGCCGCTTGCGCGGGGCCGCGGCACGTACGGGCGTGTCGGCGTCCCACGCCCCCGAGGGGGCGGCGGCGGGGGAGGGCGCGGCGGCGGGGCTCGGGGCGCGCCGCTGGGCGGGTATGAAGGCGTTCGCCTCGTACGAGGGGGGCAGTAGCGCCGCCATGATCTCGGCGGGCGTGGGCCGTTCGGCCGGCTCCTTGGCGAGGCAGCGGGCCACGAGCGGCGCCAGCTCGTCCGGAACGCCCGTCAGATCCGGCTCGTCGTGGACGACTTGGTACGCCACGATGTACGGGCTGTCGGAGTCGAAGGGCCCGTGGCCGGTGGCCGCGTGCACGAGGACGGAGCCGAGCGCGAACACGTCCGCGGACGGCCCGACCTCGCGGGGCCGCTGGAACTGCTCGGGCGCCATGAACGGCGGCGAGCCGATCAGCTTTCCCGTCTCCGTGTGCAGGTCGCTGTCGACCGGCCGGGAGATGCCGAAGTCGATGACCTTCGGCCCGGAGTCGGTCAGCAGTACGTTGCTCGGCTTGAGGTCCCGGTGGACCACGCCCGCCCGGTGGATGTCCCGCAGTGCCTCCGCGAGCCCGGCGGTGAGCCGGCGCAGCTCGGCGCGGGACAGCGGGCCGCTCCGCTTCACCTGGTCGGCGAGGGTCGGGCCGGGTACGTAGAGGGTGGCCATCCAGGGGCGTACGGCGTCGGGGTCGGCGTCCACGACGGGCGCGGTGAACGCCCCGCTCACCCGCCGCGCGGCCGCGACCTCCTGGCGGAAGCGGGCCCTGAACTCGGGATCCTCCGCGTACTGCGCGTGCACCACCTTGACCGCGAGGCGCAGGCCCGAGGCGGAGGTGGCCAGGTGGACGACGCCCATGCCGCCGGCGCCGAGGCAGGCCTGGAGCCGGTACTCGCCCGCGTAGTCGGGCTCTTCCGCGCCCCGGTCG
Source organism: Streptomyces sp. NPDC051921 (assembly GCF_040680975.1). Lineage (NCBI taxonomy): Bacteria > Bacillati > Actinomycetota > Actinomycetes > Kitasatosporales > Streptomycetaceae > Streptomyces > Streptomyces sp. NPDC051921. The sequence goes on along the minus strand of NZ_JBFAXU010000018.1, from coordinate 6,857 downwards.
GCACCGGTACTGCGCAACGGCGGCATCGCCCACCCCCGTGTGGTTCCCGTCTGAGTCCGCGCGCGTGCGCGACGCACGGAGCCTAGTCGATGGTGCTGCCGAAGTCGGTGGGGCTTGCTAGCCTGCGCGTCGCGCAGGGTGAAATTCACCGGAGCGTTTCCGAGGAAGCGCTTCCGCGCCGAACGGGGGAGTGGAATGAGCACCGAGAACGAGACGCTGGAGTCCGTGACGACGGCGACGGAGGTCGCCTCCTACCCGGTCGCCCCCGGCTACCGGGTGAACGTGCGCTCGGGACCGAGCACCAAGTATCCGGTCGTGCGCACCCTGGCGCTGGGCGCCTGGGTGTCGATCTACTGCCAGACGCCGGGCGAGCGCATCTCCGGGCCCTACGGCACCACCGACATCTGGGACAACATCGGCAGCGGGCAGTTCGTCTCCGACGCCTACGTGAACACGGGCCGCGACGGCTACGTGACCCGCCGCTGCGGCTGACGGCGGTCGCGCCCCCACCGGGGATAATCGATCCCGTGAGCGACGAGAAGCCCGCGGGCGACGAGCAGCCCGTGAAGGGCGAGCAGCAGAGCAAGGCCGGCACTCCCGCCGGGCCGCAGCCCGAGGAGCTCCGCTTCTTCGGCACGACCTGGCTGGACCACGGCGGCCACTACGGGCTGCGCCGTCTCGGCGTGGCCCTCGGCTCGCTCGCCGCCGCCGTCGCGGGCTGCTTCGTGCTGCGCTTCGCCTACCAGGGCCTGGAGATCGCGAACGTCGGCGGCTTCGTCAACACGCTCGTGGTCGTGATGTTCGCGGTCTGCAGCGCGATCGCCTTCCGCAAGACCTGGGAGGGCTTCGTCCGCCGCCCGGCCGACCCGGCCCGTGAGGAGTCCCTGCGCAGCCTGAAGGCCATCGGCTTCATCGGCTCGCTCCTCGCGTACTTCGTCCGCAGCCTCACCGAGGCGCCCGGGGAGAAGCTCCGGCGCGAGGAGTACGAGGAGGCCGTCACGCGCTACGAGAAGCGCCGCACCGGCCGCACCGGCAACCCGTCGGCGCGCAAGAAGCCCAAGCGCCGCTAGCACGCGACCGACCGCACACGATCGACCCACGCGATCGACCTCAAGGACCCCGGACGTCATGTCGTCCGGGGTCCTTGACGTGTGGCACCCCCGGGCCCACTATTCATCGCATGATGAATAAAACCGGTGAGGCAGGCCCGGCAACCGCCCCCGAGGCCGTCCGGGCCCCCGGCGCGGCCGTCACCGCGACCGCCCTCACCGTCGTGCGCGGCGACCGCACCGTCCTGCGAGGCCTCGACTTCACCGTCCCCCGCGGCCGCATCACCGGCCTCCTCGGCCCCTCCGGCTGCGGCAAGACCACCCTCATGCGCGCGATCGTCGGCACCCAGGCCAAGGTCACCGGCACCCTCGACGTCCTCGGCCGACCCGCCGGAGACCCCGCCCTGCGCTCCCGCATCGGCTACGTCACCCAGGCCCCCTCCGTCTACGACGACCTCACCGTCCGCCAGAACCTCGACTACTTCGCCGCCGTGCTCCTCCCCGGCCGCCCCCGCCGCGCCGAGCGCCGGGCCGCCGTCGACCGGGCCATCGGCGACGTCGACCTCACCTCCCACGCCGACGCCCTCGCCGGCCGCCTCTCCGGCGGACAGCGCAGCCGCGTCTCGCTCGCCGTCGCCCTCCTCGGCACCCCCGAACTCCTCGTCCTCGACGAACCCACCGTCGGTCTCGACCCGGTCCTCCGCCGCGACCTGTGGGACCTCTTCCACCACATCGCCGCCGACCGCGGCACCACGCTCCTGGTCTCCTCCCACGTCATGGACGAGGCCGAGCGCTGCCACCGGCTCCTCCTGCTGCGCGCGGGCGAACTGCTCGCCGAGGACACCCCCGAAGCCCTGCGCCACCGCAACGACACCGCCACCGTCGAGGACGCCTTCCTCCACCTCGTAGACGCCGCGGCCGCCCGCGCCGCGACCACCAAGGAACAGCCGTGACCGCCCGCACCACCACCAAGGAGCAGCCGTGAACGCGGACCGCACCCTCGCCACCGCCGCCCGCGTCCTGCGCCAGCTCCGCCACGACCCGCGGTCGATCGCCCTCATGCTCCTCGTGCCCTGCCTGATGCTCTTCCTGCTCCGCTACGTCTTCGACGGCAGCCCGCAGACCTTCGACGGCATCGGCGCCTCACTCCTCGGCATCTTCCCGCTCATCACCATGTTCCTGGTGACCTCCATCGCGACCCTGCGCGAACGCACCTCCGGCACCCTCGAACGCCTCCTCGCCATGCCCCTCGGCAAAGGCGACCTGATCGCCGGCTACGCCCTCGCCTTCGGCCTGGTCGCCGTCGTCCAGTCCGCCCTCGCCACCGGCCTCGCCGTCTGGTTCCTCGGCCTCGACGTCGTCGGCTCCCCCTGGCTGCTGCTCCTCGTCGCCCTGCTCGACGCGCTGCTCGGCACCGCCCTCGGCCTCTTCGTCTCGGCCTTCGCCGCCTCCGAGTTCCAGGCCGTCCAGTTCATGCCGGCCGTGATCTTCCCCCAGCTGCTGCTGTGCGGCCTGTTCACCCCACGCGACCGGATGGCCCCCGCCCTGGAGGCGATCTCGGACGCCCTGCCCATGTCGTACGCCGTCGACGGCATGAACCAGGTCCTGCGCCACACCGACGTCACCGCGGACTTCCTCCGCGACGCCCTGGTCGTCGCCGGCTGCGCCGTCCTCGTCCTCGCCCTCGGCGCGGCCACCCTCCGCCGCCGCACCGCCTGACCGCCCCTCGGACACCCACGCCACGGCACGCGACCCGGTGCGAGGATGGCGACACGTAATCCCATCGGCGAGGTGAACAGAGCCATGACCCAGACCGTCGCAGTCCTCGGCACCGGCAAGATCGGTGAAGCGCTCCTCAGCGGCATGATCCGCGCCGGCTGGCGCCCCGCCAACCTCCTGGTCACCGCCCGCCGCACCGAACGCGCCGAGGAACTCCACGCCCGCTACGGGGTCGAGGCCGTCAGCAACGCCGACGCCGCCAAGCGCGCCGACACCCTCATCCTCGCCGTGAAGCCCCAGGACATGGGCCGCCTCCTCGACGAGCTCGCCCCGCACGTCGCCGCCGACCGCCTCGTCATCAGCGCCGCCGCCGGCATCCCCACCGCCTTCATCGAGGAACGCCTGACCACGGGCACCCCCGTCGTCCGCGTCATGCCCAACACCCCCGTCCTCGTGGACGAGGGCATGTCCGTCATCTCCGCCGGCAGCCACGCCACCCCCGAGCACCTCGTCCACACCGAGGAGATCTTCGGCGGCGTCGGCAAGACCCTGCGCGTCCCCGAGTCCCAGCAGGACGCCGCCACCGCCCTCTCCGGCTCCGGCCCGGCGTACTTCTACTACCTCGTCGAAGCCATGACCGACGCCGGCATCCTCCTCGGCCTGCCCCGCGCCCAGGCACACGACCTGATCGTCCAGGCCGCCATCGGCGCCGCCGTCATGCTCCGCGACAGCGGCGAGCACCCGGTCAAGCTCCGCGAGGCCGTCACCTCCCCGGCCGGCACCACCATCTCCGCCATCCGCGAGCTGGAGAACCACGGCGTCCGGGCCGCCCTCATCGCCGCCCTGGAGGCCGCCCGCGACCGCAGCCGCGAGCTCGCCTCCGGCAACGGCTGACCACCCGGCCCCGCATCAGCGCGCGGCCGCACCCCTCAGCACGTCCTCCGTGGTCACGACCCGGGCGAACTGCCCACCGTGCAGCGACACCGCAGTCGCCCGGGTCAGCTCCTCCGCACTCCGCGTCCACCCGAACGGCCCGGCCAGGTCGAAGGTGTGCATCGCGTCGATCGGGAACACCACGTCGTACCCGAGGTTCCCGCCCATCCGCGCGGTCGTCTCGTTGCACATGTTGGTCTGGATCCCGACGATCACGAGCTGCTCGACGGCCGCCCCCTTCAGCCAGGCGTCCAGATCCGGCTCCCCGTAGAACGCCGAGTTCACCCTCTTCGTGACCAGCAGCTCCGGCCCCGCCCCCTTCCCCCGCCGCTCCTCCACGACGTCCTTGAACCCGTTGCCCTCCGTCCCGGCCCGAAGCGGCGAACCCTCCCGCTCCGAGTCGTGCCGCACGAAGACGACCGGCCGCCCCGTCTCCTGCCACCGCTCGACCAGCGCCACGATGTTGTCCTCGGCCTCCGGATTGTTGCGCCGCCCCCAGAAACCCTCGTCGTCGAACCCCTTCTGCACATCGATGACCACCAGCGCCGCGTTCTCGTTGATCTCCATGCCCACGATCCTGCCGCCGACCCCCCACCCACCCCAGAGGAAGAAAAGCCGACGATCGATGGGTTACTGCCACCATGACGGCAGACACCGAGACCCCCCAGCGCATCGCCCTCCTCGCCTTCCCCGGCATCCGCGCCTTCGACGTCTCCGTGATCACCGAGGTCTGGGGCAGCGACCGCCGCACCCGAGGCGTTCCTCCCTTCGAACTCCGCCGCCTCGCCGCGGACCCGGCCACCCCGATCACGCTCCGCGGCGGCCTCTCCCTCACCCCCGACCGCCCGCTCGACTGGCTCGACGCACTCACCCCCACCGACCTCGTCCTGGTCCCCGGCATCGAGGACCCCGACGCCGACGTCCCCCCACCCGTCCTCGACGCCCTCCGTCGCGCCCACACCGCCGGGATCCCCGTCGCCTCGCTTTGCGCGGGTGCCTTCGTCCTCGCCCGGGCCGGCCTCCTCGACCACCGCCGTGCCGTCACCCACTGGCACCTGGCCGGCACCCTCGCCGACCGTTACCCCCAGGCGCGCGTCGAACCCGAGGCGCTCTTCGTCGAGGACACCGGTATCTGGACCTCGGCCGGCACCGCCGCCGGCATCGACCTGTGCCTCCACCTCGTCCGCACCGCCCACGGCGCCGAGGTCGCCGCCACCATCGCCCGCTCCATGGTCACCGCCCCCTTCCGCACCGGCACCCAGGCCCAGTTCATCGAACGCCCCACCCCGCGCGCCGACCGCGACGCCGACGCCCTCGCCGCCGTCCGCGCCCACGCGCTCGCGACCATCGACCAGCCCCACACCATCGCCGGCCTCGCCGCCCACGCGGGCATGTCCCCCCGCTCCTTCGCCCGCCACTTCCAGGCCACCACCGGCACCACCCCCCTCCACTGGCTCATCACCCAGCGCGTGGCCGCCGCCCAGAAACTCCTCGAACTCACGGACCACCCCCTCCCCGAAGTGGCCCGCCGCGCGGGCTTCGGCAGCGAGGTCACCATGCGCCAGCACTTCGCCTCGCACCTCGCCACCAGCCCGCGCGACTACCGCAACGCCTTCCGTCAGACGGCCGGCAACAGTCCGATCGCCCGGTAGGCCGAGTCGACCAGCGGCCGCGCCATCCCCCGCGCCCGCTCCGCCCCTTCCCGCAGCACCTTGTCCACGTGCCCCGGATCCGCCGCGAGCTCGGCATGCCGCTCCCGCACCGGCCGCAGCAGCTCCACCACCGCCTCCGCCGTGTCCTTCTTCAACGACCCGTACGACTCGTATACACCGGCGAGCTCGATCGGGTTCCCACCCGTCGCGGCCGCCAGCAGATCCAGCAGATTGGCGATCCCGGGACTGGCCTCCCGGTCGTGGACGACCTCACGTCCGCTGTCCGTCACCGCGCGCATGACCTTGCGCCGCACGGTGTCCGCGTCGTCGAGGAGATAGACGATCCCGGCCTGGTTCTCGTGCGACTTCCCCATCTTCGACATCGGGTCCTGCAGGTCCATGACCCGCGCCGCCACCACCGGACTCGTCGCCTTCGGCACCGTGAACACGTGCCCGTACCGGTGGTTGAACCGCACCGCGAGATCCCGCGCCAGCTCCACGTGCTGCGTCTGGTCCTCACCCACCGGGACCTCATGAGTCCCGTACGCGAGGATGTCCGCCGCCATCAGCGCCGGATACGTCAGCAGCGACAGCCGCACGCCCTGCCCGGTGTCCCGGGCCCGGACGCTCTTCTCCTTGTACTGGATCATCCGGCGCATCTCGCCATCCGTGGCGACGCACTCCATCAGATACGAGAGCCGCGCGTGCTCGTCCACGTGACTCTGTACGAACACCGTGCAGAGTTGCGGATCCAGGCCCGCCGCGAGCAGCAGGGTCGCCGCCTGCCGGCTCAGCCGCCGTACCCTCGCCGGATCGTGCTCCACGGTCAGCGCATGCAGGTCCACGACACTGAACAACGCGTCCGCCCGGTGCTGGTCCACCTCGACCCACTGCCGAACGGCCCCGAGGTAGTTGCCCAGTGTCAGGTGCCCGGTCGGCTTCACCCCACTGAAGATCCGCTTCATCGCGTTCGTTCTCCCTCTCTCCTGGCTGCTCTTCGTGTGAGCGCCCGCCGGCCCGTCGGCCGGACTCCCGGAGGGGGATACGCGAACGGCCGCCGAAGCGGCGGCCGTGTCTGCATGCGTGAGTACGGGCCGCCGTCAGGCGGCCCACCACTGGGTGGTGTGCGCATGCGTTGTCATACGCAGAGGGTACGCCTCAGGCCCGGGGTTGACATGGGATTACGCGATCCGTAGTGTTCTCCGAGTTGTCCGACGTGAGCACCGGCCCCGGTCGGCCCCGGACAGCGATTCCGCAAGAAGCACCAGAGCCTGACGGCATCGATTCGTCGTGCCGTTTTGCCTTTCCGTGCGTTCTTGCGAAATGAGGAATCCGCGTTCGAAGGTTTGAGCGTGTGCCGCCGATTAGCGTCGGGGGCGGGGAATCCGCTAAAGTCTCACCGGTCGGAGCGGCCCAACAGCCGCAAAGACAAATCCCGCTGACTGGGAATCAGACGCCGAAAGGATCTGATAGAGTCGGAACCGCCGGAAGGGCCCGGAGCGAA